>JAAZAI010000447.1 GCA_012514445.1 Lentisphaerota bacterium | reverse complement strand
GTGGGGCGCGCCTGAGTGCGGCGCGCTCGGAGATCGCGCCCCACCTGCCGAGGCGCGGCCATCCTGCGGCGCATGGTTGTTCAATGTAATCTTGTCATTGTCTTCGATTACAAAAAGAGGTGCTTCCGAGATTTTTCGTGTGAAAAAGCAGTGGGTTTTGGTGAACACACGATGTTCTGGGATCGATAAAACGGGTTGACTAAGCGTATGGGGACTAAGCGTATGGGGACTAAGCGTATGGGGACTAAGCGTATGGGGACTAAGTGTAAGATCAAGTGTGGCGACGAAGTGTCGCTTCGCGTGTTAAATACGCTTAGTCTCCGCTCTTCGTCTAATACGCTTAGTCCCCACTCTTCGTCGTCGCCTCGTGGCGTCCATGATCGCGGAATGTTCAATGGAAAATCACACCCCAAAACCCGGAAGGGCCAAAAAAGAAGGGGGCGAAGGCGTTCGTCCCGCCTTCGCCCCCTTTGACTCCCGTTTCCTCCGGGCCGTTCTTCTAGAATTCCCGACCGACGTAGAGGCTGATCTCTCCACCGTTGAGATCGTATTCCACCTTGTCCGGGCCCACATGCGCCGACGGGTCGTCGAAGAGCCATTCGTAGCCTGCGCTGGCGCCGGCGAACCAGTTCTCCGTGACGCGGTAGTCGGCGCCGGCGGTCAGCAGGAATCCCGGGTAGAGCCGGGATTTGTGTCGGCTGTCCGTGTAGGATGCCGACTGCGCCCTTCGGGAATCGGTGTGCGTCTCCGTGCGGTCGATGCTCATGTCCACGTATTCGAGCACGAACTGGGGATCGACGTAGATGCGGAGCCGATCGGCGAGGGGCAGGGAGAGGTCGATTCCGATCTCGCCGCGCAGGCGCCAGATCTCGCTTTCGATCGTCACGCTGTTGCGTCGCGTGCCCGCGGCGGACGTGTGCAGAGCGGACGATTCCGGCGTTGCGGGAATGAGCGGACCGGCGCTCGTGCCGCCGACGGTTCCATATTCGCCGGCGTAGGGCACGTCCAAGGCGGGCCAGGAGCCTCCAGCCGCCGTGCCGTAGTAGTCGAGATACGTGTACGTCTCGGAGACGCGGTAGACGTCCTGCTCAACGCCGCGCCGATGCGTCTGGGAGCCGCCCTGCGGGAACCAGGCGAGCCCGACCACCAGATTCATGTTGAGAACGCCGCCGTTCTCCAAGGCGTTGGTGGTGCCATCCTCACGGCTCCAGGAGCGGAGACGTCGGAAGCCCTTGACTTCGATGCCGTCCGACGGGAGGTCGTCGTCGCTCGCGCCGCTGTCGTCCGTGCGCAGCGAGCCGACCCGCTCGCCGCGGTTGACGTGGAAGGTGAGCGTCGGATGAACGCCGCCGTCGTAGTCGTACTGGCCGGCGTTGTCCACGCCCCAGTTCCAGGTCTGCCGCTGGCGTTCCGCCGGCACGCCCGGATCGGAGGTCCAGAGGTCTGGACCGACATAGCCGTCGTCGAATTCGCGCGGGATGAGCGCGTCGTTGTCCGCATACTTGAGCTTCAACGAGCCGGACGCCGCCCGCCGCCCGCCGGCGTCGATCATCAGCGGAGGGCCGCTGACCTTCATGCCGCGGCCCCACTGGTGGACCCAGCCGACCTGCACCCGCCAGGCGTCGGCGGTGTCATCATTCTCCCTGTCGGCACCGGCGTTCGCGGCGGGTTCTGCGGCGATGCCCGCCCATGCGGAGGTCATGAGCAGGGCCGCCAGGATGTTGATGTGTTTCGTTTTCATGTGCGTGTTCCTTTCAGGCTGCTTACTTGACGTCGACT
>JAAZAI010000053.1 GCA_012514445.1 Lentisphaerota bacterium | reverse complement strand
CCAGTTGCCGCCGATCGCGACGTGGCCGCTGCTGGTCGCGCTCGCGGTGGGGCTCGCGACCGCGGCGTCGACTCGCGTTCACAAGCGACTGTTGGCCGGATGGGACGGCGACGGCCTCTGGCTCTACCTGCACCTCGAGCTGTTGTGTTTTTCCTTGCTGTTCTTCTTCGTCGGCGGCTATCTTTCGGATGTTTTCGTGAACTGCAGGTTCTGGCCGTTCATCGTCTACTCGATGCTGGTCGTCGGCGCGCTGGCGTTCGCCTACGCTTCGCGGAAGGCGGGCTTGCAGGCGCTGGGCGCGGCGGTCTGCCTCTGCGCCTGCCTGTCGTTCGCCTGGCGCGCGGGCGGACGCGAGGACGATCCGGCATGGTCGCGCGAAAACCACGTTCGCCACTGGTCGCGATACAACTTCGAGGGACTGGAGGCGATTCGCGAGGGCGATGTCGTCAGGCGCATCGCTGATCAGGTTCGCGGGACTGGCGGGCGACTGTCGCAGGACATGCATCCGGGTCACGAGGCGCTGGGATCGAGTCGCGTGTTCGAGGTGTTTCCCCATTTTTGCGGCAAGCCGATTCTGGAAGGCGGCATCGTGAACTCCGCGATGGGGTCGCTGGCGGCCTACACGGTGCAGTGCGAGATTTCGCAGCATCCGGCGGGATGGCCGCTGCTCGTCAAGCCGCCGCCGTTCAACCCGGCGTCGGGGATGCGCCATCTGGAATTCATGAACGTGCGGCAGTTCGTCGCACGGGGTCGCCGCGTGCAGGAGGCTTTCGAGGGCGACGACGGCTGGCGGCGCATGGGCGACTATGGCAGCGGCAAGTGGAAGCTCTACAGAAGCAGCCTGGATTCGTCATCCCCCGTGCGCGTCTGGAAGGGGGCTCTTCCGGTTTTTGAATCGACCGATCTGCAGCGCGATCTGCTGGAGTGGATGTACGTGCCGGCGGCGGTCGAATGGCCGGCGGTGCTGGTCGGGGAGGGGACGACCGCGCCTCCGGGTCTCGCCGTGCAGTCCCATGCGCAATACGTCGCCTGGCTCGCCTCGCTCACGAACGAGCCGCCTGCCGCGGGGTGGCTGGACGACTGCTCGACGCCTTGCGACGACGTCGAGATGCTGCCCGATGGCGGCATCCGCTTCCGGACCGCGTCGCCAGGGCTTCCACATGTGATCGCGGCCTCCTGGTATCCGAGCTGGAAGGCGCGCGGCGCGGACGCCGTTTATTTTTTGACACCGGGGTACATGGCCGTGTATCCTACGGGACATGAAGTCGAGCTCCGCCATGAAGAAGGACGGATTGTGTTGATCTCGCGGTGGATCTCCATCGCGATGGCGGCGGTGTTGGCGCTGCTGGCGACGAAGTCGTGGGTGCGCCGCGCGACAGCGGGGAACTGATCATGAACTGGCTTTCGAACTGGGATGTCTCCTACATTGTCCAACAGACGGCGATCCTCTCGCTGTATCCGGTGGTGCCGCTGCTGCTGATCGCGGCGGTCGGGCGGCGCCGGAATCTGCTGGCCTGGTGCGGCTGCGCCTACATCGCCACCTTTGCGATGGCGCTGGTGGACATCGGCTCCTCCGCGCTCGGGTTCTTCGGGACGACGCCCCCCTACGCGCCGTTTCGGATCGGCCCCTCCCTGCATTCGATTCTGGATGTCCTGTACGTCTTCATCATCTGGCTGTGGATCCCGTCGCTGACGATCCTCGGCGGGCTGATGATCGTGATCAAGCTGCGTCGCAAGCAGACGGCGATTCCGATTGCGATGCTGGGGATCACGGCGTGCTTCGCGGTCGTCGGCCCGATCTGGACGGTGTTCCTCTTCCACACCTGCGGCTATACGCATGAGGACACCGTGTGGGCGGAGGGCTACAGCGACTCTCGCTGGCGCCAGGTCGAGACCGGGATGACGCGGCAGGAGGTGATCGCGCTGATGGGCCGTCCGCTGAAGGCGGAGAAGACGGTCGGCGGCGGTGAAACTCTGATGTGGTCGGACTTCCACCACACGGGCTACCGCGCGAAGGCGGTGTTCGAGGGCGGCAAGGCGGTGGCCGTGGACCGGCCCCTGCAATTCAACCGCCATCTGGATTGATGGGCTCCACGATCATAGCTCGCGGAGAGGAGTGCATAAGTACACTTCATAGACCCGCATCGGAAATTATCGTTGACAGCGGAGTCTTGAGCGAAGTAGCAAATCTCATCAGGCTGTCGATTGACACGTTTTGTTCGCCACGCTCAACTTTTCCCACAAAATTCCTGTGTACATCAGCTATTTCCGCCAGTTGTTCCTGCGACAAGTGCAGTTCGTGACGACGGTTTCGGATAGCAAGCCCTAATAGAAGCCTATGATTCTGCTTATCATGAGCCAGTCTTTTCATGTCAAAAGTAAACACTTTTGCATCTTGACATTCTACACACCATAATAGTACATTCACCCGTGCGTGAATCACTCATATTGCCACAATAAAGATGTGACTCATTGTCGTCCGCGCAATTAACGCGGAAACAAAATGCCGCTTGACCACCTCAGTCGTCGGATGTAATATGAAAACCATCTTTAGCGTCTTTTCTTTCACATGGCAGATAAAGGAGTCGCTCGGCAGGAGTGGAAATGATGGGATTGAATTCCTCTTCTAAATCAGGATGCCTCGGTTTGTGCAATTCCAGGAGAACAATCAGCATGATCAAACGAACAACGCCAGTCTGCGCCGTTATGTTAGCCATAGCCATGCTGCCCAATGTCGGCGCACGAACTTTCCAGAGGCTGCCTGAACCAATCTTCGCGGACACCGAGGTCTCGACGAACGTGGCGATGAGGGCATGGGGCGAAAACGCCCGCCAATTCAGTGTGACGCTCCAGTTCGACGCCACGCCCTCCAACAACGTGCAGGTGGCTTTCGGCACGGACGAATCCCCTGACGGCAATCTCTCCGATGAAGAAGCGGGCCTGACGCTGGGCTGGGATTGCGGCGAATGGTTCATCGCCTCCGCCGACGCCACGAACCGCTTCACCGCCGCCCCCGCCGGGATCGAGACGCGGAAGGAACTTCGACTCCCGATGAACCTGGGAGCCGATGGACTGCCCCGTGCGCTGGAGCTGACGGACGGGACGACGCCGCTCGCGTTCGCCGGTCTTGATCTCTCCCCGCCTCCGCCCGCCTGGATGTTCTCGAAGGACTGGAACCTGCTCAAGGTCGTCGCCCGAGGAACCGACGCACAGAACGAAACTGTCACGGTCGAACTCTCCAACGACGCCATCATCCTGCTGCTGAGGTAGAGCATGAACCAATACACCATCCAGCTCGATTCGATGTCGGACGGACTCGCCATGCAAGAGAGCATGCAGCCCAACTGGGCGGGCATCGTCCTGTCTCTCGCCGTGTTCGGCGTCGTCTTGCTCTTCGCCATGCGGCAGATGTTCGGCTCCGCGCCTTTCAAGAGGGGCTTCGTGGCCTTCAAGCGGTCGCCCATCGCCGCCCGCGTCGTCCTTCTTGCGTTGTCCGCGGGGGCCGTCGTCTTCGGAGGCGATCTGGACAAGGGAGAAGATTCATTCGCCAACCTTTACTCAAGAACATCACCGTCTGTCCTCCTCATGGGTTCCGAAGAGCAGAT
>JAAZAI010000446.1 GCA_012514445.1 Lentisphaerota bacterium | reverse complement strand
TCTCGGTGTAGAAGCAGGGCTGGCGGAAGTAGCGGTTTCGCCGGACGTTCGGGCTGAGGTGGAAGGACAGGGAATCGAGGATGTTGGCGATGTCCTGGCACATCAGGCGGGGGACGCGCCAGGAGGGGGTGGAGAACGGCGTCACAAGCACGTCGCCGACGAGCGCCTCGGCGATCGCCATCGCGTCGATCTTGCCTTCCGCCGTCGCGATTTTGCAGCGCTCCAGATAGAGCGGTGCGAGGAGCACGGCGAAGCGCAGCGATGTCTCGTAGACGTAGTGCGGCGCGCGGCGATCGTCGACGACGAGCTGGGGGCCCGCGGCGTCGAGCGTCGCCAAATATTTCCAGAGGGGCGACTTGGCCTTGCCGGAATGGGCGACGTAGTCCGCCACGGTCGGGAGGAGATCCGCCATCAGGCCGGTCTCCCAGAGGCGCTTGAACGCCTCTTCGGCCTTGCTGTAGGTGAAGAGGCGGCCGATCTCCTCGAAGAGGCGGGGCTTCGAGGCCTGCATGATCTCGCCGCTGTGGCGGGCGATGGCCTTGGCGCTGTCGGCGTGGATCGTGAAGTCCAGGCGCGCGGAGAGGCGCACGGCGCGGAGCATGCGCACGGGGTCTTCGCGGAAGCGGATGTTGGGGTCTCCGATCGAACGCAACGTCTTCTTGGCGAGGTCGCGCAGGCCACCGGCGTAGTCGATGATCTTCGTGGAGGCGATGTCGTAGAAGAGGGCGTTGACCGTGAAGTCGCGGCGCAGCGCGTCCTCCTCGGGGGTGCCGAACGCGTTGTCCGCGCCCTGGTAGAGGGCGCCTGGCGTGCCGGCGTCGGCCGAGTCGATCTCGTCCGGCTCCGGCGAGCGGCGGAACGTGGAGGTCTCGATCTGCTTGTCGCCGAAGCGGATCAGCGCGAGGCGGAAGCGGCGGCCGATGATGAACGCGTTGCGGAAGAGCCGGCGGATCTGGTTCGGGTTCGCGTCCGTGGCGATGTCGAAGTCCTTCGGGGTGCGTCCGAGGAGGAGGTCTCGCACGCCGCCGCCGACGAGGTAGGCGGTGAAGCCGGCCTTGTTGAGCCGGTGCAGGACGGAGACGGCGTCTGGATCGATGGATTTGACGGGGATGGTCTGGTCGATTTTTTTGCGGGAGAGAAACGACATCATGCGTGGAGTGTCCGTATCGGAATCGGGTTCAGGCGCCTGGGCGCCCGGCGGCGGCGCGGAAGCGGCGGCGCTGCTTCCGGACGTGCGCCAGCATCTTGATGAATTTCAGCGTGTCGCGGACGGGGCGGATCTTGCTCAGTTCGGTGCCGTAGACGGTGGAGACCGGAACTTCGCACATCGTGAAGCCGCGCAGCGCGAGCTGCAGGAGGATTTCGGATTCGGCCGAGAAGCCGCCCGAAGTGCAGTCCAGCGCCACGGGAAACGCCCGGCGGGCGATGAGGCGGTAGCCGCATTGCGTGTCGGAGATCCGGCAGCCGAGCTGGCGGCTGAGCAGCCAGCTCATGAAGCGGTTCGTGCAACGCCGGACGAGCGGCATCTTCGCGGCGTCCGCCATCCGGGTGCCGATGATGAAGTCCGGCTTCTCCTCCCTGAACTTGTCGAGGAAGCGGTCGATTTCGGCTGGCAGGTGCTGTCCGTCGCCGTCCAACATGACCACGGCGTCCCATCCTCCGGCCTGCGCGTGCGCCAGACCGGTGGCGACGGCCGGGCCCTTGCCCTTGTTGACCTCGTGCCGGATGACCTTGGCCCCGGCCGCCTCCGCCTCGGCGGAAGTGGCGTCGTCCGATCCGTCGTCGACGACGACCACGGGATGGCCCTGGGCGACGGTTTCGCTCACGACGCCGCCGATCCGGCCCTGCTCGCGATAGCAGGGAATGAGGACCAGGACTTTCGGGTTTTCGGACGACATGTGTTTCAAGTGGAACGGATGATTTTCGAGCGCGGCTCGCGGCGCGGTCGCAACGGTGCCGCGGAGCCTGGGTTTCGAAGGCTGGAGGCGAGTGAAATTAAAACAAAAACCCCT
>JAAZAI010000445.1 GCA_012514445.1 Lentisphaerota bacterium | reverse complement strand
CCCAGGCCTCCTCTCCGCTGCGCCTTCTGTGGCCGGGGCTTCGCTACACCACCCAAGGGCCACCATTCCAGCCCAGGCCTCCTCTCCGCTGCGCCTTCTGTGGCCGGGGCTCCGCTGTCCAGTCTCCAGTTGGTGTAGCGGTGGAGCCGAGCTTGCTCGGCTCCGGGCGCTCCGCACAGCGGCGCGCCCGCTTCACCACCCCAGGCGCAGGAGCGGCCAGACGCCATGGAAATCATCGGTCCAGGGCGCGATCTCCGGGATGCGCAGGGGATCCACGAAAACGCCGTGCTCCCCCGCGTCGAAATCGACGGGCTTCGGAGAGAGGAAAACCCACGTGGAGGAGACGATCATCCCCTGCCCCTGCGAGACATGGGCCGCAAAATGCCACCCCAGCGCCTTCGCGGCCGCCTTTGCCACCGGAAGCAGGTCGATGTACCGGTTCGTCAGGTTCACCGCCACCACGCCGTCCGCCTTCAAATGCGCGGCGTAGAGCTGGAAAGCCTCCAGCGTCAGCAGGTGCGTGGGGATCGCATCGCTCGAGAAGGCGTCGCCCACGATCAGGTCGTACCCTTGCGACCCGCCCGCCGTCTGCTCCCGGCCCAACGACAGGCGCGCGTCGCCCAGCACGTGCTCCACCGCCGCCGGCGTGTCGCGCAGGAAGGTGAACCACGTCGTGTTGGTCGCCGCCTCAAGGATCAGGGGCGCGATCTCGTAGTAGCGATACGTGTCGCCCGGTCTGCCGTAGGCGGTGAGCGTGCCGATGCCCAGCCCGATCACGCCGACTTTCCTCGTCGGCGCCGCCCCGCCCGCCTGGAGGAACCGCCCGATCCCGGAACGGTCGGAGAAGCAGGAGATCGGGATGTTCGCCGCCCGGCCGTCAGCCGACCACATCTGCGACCCGTGCGACGTGTTGCCGTGGCAGAGATTGTGGAAGCGCAGCGGCTGGCCGCGCGCCCCCGCGCCCTCCAGCCGCCGGATCGTGATCGAACCGTAGAAATCGCGCTTCTGCCACACGGCGGGCTCCGCCGGCGTCCCGCCGTAGATGCCGGCGAGCAGCGCCGCCGCCGTCGCCGCGGGCGCCAGCAACGCGCGGTTCGGCAGCCGCCGCCCCGGCGCGCGATCGCGCGCCAGAAGCCATGCGAGCAGCACCGAGGTGGCCACAAGCGCCATCGGATACTCCGGAGTGCCGCTGAAGACGAGCGGCGCGACCAGACTCGAAAACACGCCCGCCGCCGCCCCGCCGAGCGACAGCATCAAGTAGAAACGCGGCAGCCGCCCCTGCGCCGGGCGCAACTTGTACTGCCAGGCGTTGACCGCCAGGCACCCGAGGAGGAGCAGCACCACGCACGAGGCGATCTGCCAAACCGAACCGAGCCCGCGCTTGGCCGCGATCCCCGTCGCCAGATACGCCTCGACGGGGATGAGCACGAGCGACGTCGTCGTGATGGCGGGCAGCCACTTCACCGCGGTCTCCGAAAACCCGAGCGTGAAGGAGAGCAGGTAGAGGCCCAGCAGCAGCGCCCAGAGCAACGGCACCGGGGGAATGTCGATCGTGAGGTGCTGCGTGGCCGCCATCAGCAGGAAGGTCGCCGCGAACGCGTTGAGCAGAAACACCCCCATCGGCGCCTCCGCCTTCGCCGCCCCGCCGACCGCCGCCGCCGCCGCGCCGCCGTCGTGAAGCCGCCCCGCCGCGCCGCGGACCAGCAGGCGCGCCGCCGCCGCCAGCGTCGCCAGCGCGTAGACGCCGAACGCGATCACGAAGCCGCGCGACTGCGTCGCCAGCCCGGCGAAGGGCTCCACGACGAGCGGGTACGCGAAGAGCCCGACGAACGAGCCGATGTTGGAAAGGGCGTAGAAGCGGTAGACCGTGCGGCGCTCGATGTGATCCCCCCGCTCGCGCCCGATCCAGGCCTGCATGAGGGGGCCGTTCGTGGCGAGCGCGAAGTACGCCGGACCGACGAGCGCCAGCAGCAGCCCCAGCAGCGCGAGCGTGGGCTGGGCCGACGACCCCGCCTCGGCGGCGAGGCGCTTCATCGCCTCCAGATCGGCCAGTCGCAGCGTGGCGAACGCCGCCGCCGCCACCAGTGCGCCGTGCACCAGAGCCTGGACGCGCACCGGTGCGCGGGAAAGGCGGTCGGTGTACAGGTACCCCGCCAGCAGCAGCACCTGGAAGAAGGCCAGGCACACGATCCACACCGAGGCGGAACTCCCGAAGTACGGCAGCACGAGCCGCCCCGCGAACGGCTGCACGTAGAACAGCAAAAAGGCGCTCAGAAGCAGGGACGGGATGGCGACGCGTTTCATGCGGGAGGGGCTTCCTTTCGCGGGCATTGTAGCACAAGGCGAGGCTGTCCGCCAGCGGACAGCCTCGCCTTGAAACTTGAAATTGGAAATTTGAAACTGGGGCTGTGGAAGCGGGGCTGGGCGACGGGAGCCGAGGTGAGTCGGAAAAGATCCCTGTCGCCACCCGTCGATCCAGTCGATGCCCGTCGACGCTCTCTCCTCCACCACGAAGAGCACGAAGAACACGAAGACTAGTTTTTTGGACAGGATTAACAAGATTGACAGGATGCTGTACCGCGCTCAATCTTGTGAATCCTGTAATCCTGTCCAAAACACGAGCTGCACAGCTCTTCGCTCTTTGCGGTTGAAGACAAACACCTCTGCTGCGTTGTTTTTAACCGCAGAGATCGCAGAGAACGCAGAGAAGAAAGCACTTTTTGT
>JAAZAI010000444.1 GCA_012514445.1 Lentisphaerota bacterium | reverse complement strand
CGGACGTCATGAGTTGCGATGGTTCTGCAACCTCGGAACTTCCAACGCATCGTCTGGCAAGGGAACTCGATGTCGAACGGGCGGTTCGCAAGGCTTTCCGGCGCCATTTGGATGACCCGGACTTCGCCCCTTCCAACCTTCCGGCCATTTCTGTCTATGCATGGAATCGCCTCGCCTTTCTCCTTGGTGGCGATGAATGGCGGATATGGTCGAAACCGTTCCAAGCCGAGTTGGTGGCGGCGCAGGTCGTCGAGGGCGAGCGGGGGTGGTGGACGGCGGGCTGCCTGGGCGTTTCGAAGGATCCGCAGACCGAGGGCATGAATGAGACCGATGCCGCAGTTTACACGACTTCGCTGATGGTGATGTGTCTGGACAACCGCCGGCATCTGCCGACATTCAGGCATGAAGAGCCAGCCTCGTACACCATTTCAGACGACATTGAAATCAAAATCGTGCGCTGATCTGATGTGTTGATGGGATTGTGAAATCGAAACTTTAGGGTCTGCCCCTAAAAAGGTGAGGAGAGGCGCACCGACTGGACGATCTCGTTCATCTGCCGCGCGGCGGAATAGCATCCGCGGGACGGACTGACGCCAAAACGACGGAACTGTTCCGTCGTCTCGGCATACACGCATTCCGGCTTCGGAAACGTCGTGGAGGCATTGTCAAGATAGACCATTCGTTTCGCCTTTCCGGGCATCCCCATTTCTCAAGCTGGAAAGACGATGGCGGCGAGGGCCGCGTAGTTCTCGGCGACGTAGGTGGGGACGGGCGCGCCGGGGATCAGATCCTTGCGCGAACTGACGCCGGTGAGCAGCAGTACGCTGTCCATGCCGGCCTTGACGGCGGCGCCGATGTCGGTGGCGAGGTTGTCGCCGACGACGAGCGTCTCGGCCGGCGTCGCCCCGCAGATGGCGAGGGCCATGTCGTAGAGCAGGGGCTCGGGCTTGCCGATGACGACGGGTTCGCGACCGGAGCCGGTGCGGACGGCCGCGACGATGGAGCCGGAGCCCGGCACGATCCCGTCTTCTACCTTGAGAAAGGCGTCGGTGTTGGTGGCGACGAATTTCGCGCCTCCGTAGATCAGGCGGCAGGCGGTCTTGAGCTTGTCGTAGGAGAACTGGCGGTCGATGCTGACGACGACGGCGTCGGCGTTCCGGTCGGTGATCCGGATGCCCTGGTCGAGCAGGGCGGTCTCGAGGCCGTGTTCGCCGACGACGTAGGCGGAGCCGGAGCCCAGATAGCGGGCGGTGGCGATGGCGGTGGTGACGACGCGCTCGACCTCGCAGGGGATGCCGTAGGAGAGGAGCTGTTCGACGACGACCTCGCGCGTGCGGTTCGAGCGGTTGGTGACGAAGAGGCAGCGGATACCGGCCGTTTCGCAGCGGCGGATGAAGTCGGCCGCGCCGGGCACTTCGGCGTCGCCGGCGTAGACGGTGCCATCGAGATCGAGAAGAAGGGTGGTGTATTTCGGCTTCATGCGGGGGGAGGGTTTTTTAGAGCCTTCGGAAGAGCGGGACCAGCACGACCCATCCGAAGGCGAGGATGGCGAGGGGGAGGGCTACGGCGGTGCGCCAGGCGAGGCCGCGCCAGCCGCCCACCGGCGAGACGCCGGGATCGAGCGCGACGTTGGCGGCGCTTTCCGAGAGGGCGCGGATGCGGCTGCCGAGGAGCCATTCGATCGACGAGAGCACGAAAAGCGTGTTGCCCTGGAATCCGCGCTGGGTCATGGCGTTGGACATGAAGTCCGAATCGCCGCAGACGAGCAGCTTGGCGGATTCGCGGCCCCGGGCGGAAGCGCCGAGCTCCGAGGCGGCGGCGATGGCCTGGCGCGGGGCGCCCGAGGCGAAGACACCCAGCGCGGGATCGGTCGGCGGAATGAAGACGAGGGGCGAGACGATCGGCTTGTCGCGCCGGCCGGCGACGGGTCCGGAATCGAGGGTTTCGATGACGCAGGGGTTGGAGAAGGCGGTCATCACGTTGGCGAGGCGGCGGGTGGCGGGGTGCTCGGCGAACTGCGTGGTGGAGATGCGCACGGGCAGATGCTGCGGCCCGGGCGGGTTCGCGACGCGAAGCCCCCAGCGCTCGAGTACCGCCGAAAGGCCGCCGGCGTAGGGATCGTCGAGCAGGACCATGACCTTGCCGCCGTTGTCGAGATAGGCGGAGACGGCGTCGACCTCGGCGGGGGAGAAGAGCGTCCGGGGGCCGGCGATGACGAGCGCGTCGCAGTCCTGGGGGATGGCGGGGGTCTGGACGAGGTTGAGCTTGCGGATGGCGGCGCCGTTGCGGCTGATCTCCTGCGCGATGGCGGAGGCTCCGGTGATGTGGTGGTGGCTCTCGGGATCGTATTCGCCGTGGCCGGCGGCGAAGTAGACGGTGGAGTCCGCGGGGCGGAGCAGGTCGATGATGGCCTCCGTGCAGGCGCTTTCGCCGATGAACATCGGCCGGCGCGTTTCGTCCGGGCGGCCCGGAACGGGCGCGGTGCGCGCGATCATGTCGGCCTCGCGGACGACGCGGAATTCGGATCCGTTCTCGATCAGGATGGAATTGGCTTCGGCGGGGTGGCGGCGCATGACCTCGGCGGTCTCCATCACGTCGTGGTTGACGTTGAGGGAGCGCGAGCGGATGGCGAGGCCGTGGACGAGTTCGGCGGCTTCGGCGTATTCCTGGAGGAGCTTGCGCGCGGCGCGCCCGTAGGGGTGCGACTGCTCGAACATCGACGTCATCGTGATCTCGCCCTGGCTGCTCTGGAGGACGGAGAGCGTCCGGCGGGAGAGTCCGCCCGAGACGCCGTAGTCGAAATGCCATTTGGCGTAGAGCAGGGAGGAGCAGTAGTTGGCGACGGCGAAGACGGCGGCGGCCAGGACGACGGCGGCGAAGACGTTCACGCCCGCGCCACGTCTTCGGCGGCGGATTTCCGCCGTGCGCAGGGGGGCGTCGGGTGTTCCGGTCGGCGGCATGGGATGCTCAGGCCGTCTTGTTGTCGGCGAGGATGGCCTCGATGGCGGCGAGTTCGTCGGCCGCGAGCGGCGCGGCGGTGGCGGCGGCGGCGTTTTCGACGACGTGCGCGGGGGCGCTCGCGCCTATCAGCGCGGACGTGACGCCGGGGGTGCGCAGAACCCACGTCAGCGCGAGCTGGGCGAGGGACTGGCCGCGGGCGGCCGCGATGGCGGCGAGTTTCGCGAGCTTCGCCGTGAGCCCGGCGGCGAGCTGCTTGGCCATCCAGTCGTTGCGCGAGGCGCGGGAATCCGCGGGGATCGCGCCGGAGGCGTATTTGGACGTGAGCAGGCCCTGCGCGAGCGGGCAGAAGGCGATGATGCCCATTCCGGCGTCTTGCGCGGCGTCGGTCAGGCCGTCCTCGAT
>JAAZAI010000443.1 GCA_012514445.1 Lentisphaerota bacterium | reverse complement strand
CGTCCGACATCCGACTGCAACACCATGAAAACTCGCATTCGCCTGGGTCCGTTCACGCTGGATCTTCTCGCAGCCCGTGACGGCGCTTTCGCCGGCATCGGCGCGGTGCGCCACGACGGCGCGGCGCTCAGATCGGGCGTCATTCCGTGGATCTTCCACGCGGAGTCCGGCGCCTTCGCCTTTCGCTCCTTCAACTTGAAGGACGTCGTCTCGTCGCCCCGCAAGGCCGTCATCCGCTTCGTCTCCCGCGGCGAATGGCGTCCGTGGTCCGACGAAGACGACGCCATGGACGAGGCGCGGTTCTCCACCCGCCGCGCGAAGGCTCCCGTCGCCGAATTTTTCTGGACTTTCCGCCCCGTCACCCGCAAGGCGTTCAAGGCGGAATTCGACGGCCTCGCCATGCAGCTCGAAGTCCGCTCCCCCGACGCCCCCGTCCACACCGTGATCGAAGACGCGACCTGGGAGATCGGCGGCGCCGCCGCCGGCGCGACGCTGATCCAGCAGGACGTCTCCACGATTCAGCTCGAGCAGCGCGTCTCGGCACGCAGCGCGTTCTCGACCATCGAGCGCTTCTGCTCAGACGGCTGGGGCGGCTGCTACCCCATGGACATGCTGCCCAGGGCGGCCGGTTCCGCCTTTTTCGATTTTCAGGCGAAAGGAGACCTGGCTCTGGCGCTTTTCGCTCCCCGGCCGGGATTGACGCGTTCGCGTGTCGAAAAATTCGCGGACGAAAACGTGATCCATTACACAGACCGTCCCTTCGTCGCCCGCTCGGCGCGCGCGTGCTTCCCGGAACGGCTTCTCCTGGTGCACCGCGCGGCGCGGCGGTTCGTCCGCCACGAGATGCGCAACCTCTGGCTCGACTGCTTCACCGCGTTCCGCGAGGAGCTGCTCGCCAACTACGGGTGCCGGCCCGAGACGCCGAGACCCAACGTCCACGCGATGCTGTGGGACGAGGAACTCAAGCGTTTCGGCTCGAAGTGGACGCTCCCCCTTCGCCGCGCCTTCGCCGACTACGCGAAGCTCGGCTTCACCGAAGTCTTCACGCACGGCGTCTGGGACTCGGTGGCGAGCGATCCCGCGCCGCGCCGTCCCGGCAACATCTGCTGCCCCTACACCTACGCCTTCTCCCCGAAGTTCGGCGGGGCCGCAGGCATGCGCGCCACCGAACGCGCCGCCTCAAAGGCCGGAATCACGCTCTACCAGTGGTTTTCGTTCCAGCTCTCACGCGACGCCCCCGTCTGGAAGGCGCACCCCGAATGGATTCTGCGCAAACCCAACGGGGAGCCCTGGAACGCCAACTACGACGAACTCTGGGCCGGACGCATGAACGGACCTTACGGGGACTGGATCGAGAAGCAGATCCACGAGGTTCAGAAGGCCACGGGAATCCACGGCGTCTTCTGGGATTCCTATCAAAACCTCGGCGTCACGTGCATCGACTGGCCGTCGCCGGACCGGACGCCGCAGGCCGAGCGCATCTTCCGCCTCCAGGCCGAGCTCCAGCGCCGCGGTTTCCGGCAGCGGACCGAGGTCGTGACGCCCTTCGGCGTCTCGCAGGTCGCGATGTTCGGCTTCCCCGGCGATCCGTTCCGGCGCCGCCTCTGGGACGACGTCGTCAGCGCCGACTCGGCCTACGTGCTGCTCGACACGGCGCCCGCCTTCTTCGGCGACCGCACGCCTTTCACCCGAGACCGCATTTCGCCCGAGATCTACTTCTGGCTCGCAGGCCACCGGGTGCTGCCCGGTCTCCAGGCGCGCCCCTGGTCGCCCGGAACCCGTCTGCCCGGCGGCGACCTCGCGGAGGAATACGCCCGGGTCAACCGGCTCTACAACCACGCCCTTCCGCGCATGCAGCGACTCCGGCTGGTGCGGGGCGGCGCGGTCACATTGTGGCTCGACGCGGACGGCGCGCCGTCCGCAGTCTGGTGCTTCCGTTCCGCAACCGCGCCCTGCGCCGTTCCCCTCGTGGACATCGAGTCCGACGAACCCGCCCCACGGCGTCTCGTTCCCGGCCACGTCTATGC
The DNA here is from genome assembly GCA_012514445.1 of Lentisphaerota bacterium. Lineage (GTDB taxonomy): Bacteria > Verrucomicrobiota > Kiritimatiellia > RFP12 > UBA3636 > JAAZAI01. The sequence goes on along the minus strand of JAAZAI010000443.1, from coordinate 11,717 downwards.
GACCCCATCCTCCGATCCCTCATGAAAACCACGCTTCTCAATGCCGCACTGGCTTTCGCGACGCTCGGCGCCTCCCCTGCATCCGCCGCTGAGAACATGGTGGGCTTTCAAACCCAGAACGAAGGCTTTTTCGCCATCCCCGCGCCAGGACCCGTCGTCATCGACGGCGACGCCTCAGACTGGGATCTCTCCGGGCGCGTCCACAGCTACGGCGACGCCTCTGTGAAGGACGTCTACTCGGTCAAGACCGCCGCGATGTGGGACGCCTCGCATCTCTACCTCCTCTTCGACTGGCGCGACCCCACGCCGATGACGAGCCGCATCGACCCGGCGTTCGACCCGGGCCGCGGCTGGATCGCGGATGCGGAGCAACTTCGCTTCCTCGTCGGCGACAAGGTTTTCTGGACGACTTCCTGGATCTACGACCGGCGCGTCCCCGCCCTCGGCTACGACGCCATGTCGGCGGCGGATCTCTGGAAGCCGGCATTTCTCGAGCAATACGTCCTGCACCGCAAAGACGGCGGCACCGAACTTGGTCGCGGCTTCGCCTCCGCCTACCGCCTCGCCTCGGACGGCCGAGGCTTCGTCCACGAACTGCGCATCCCCTGGTCGGCGTTGCACATCGCCGATCCCGCAGTCGGCTTCGCCTTTCGCATGGGGATGGAATTTCTCTGGGGAAAACCGTCCGGCGACACTTTTCCCGAACACCGCTATGCGGACAACATGCAGCCCGGCGTCCTGTCGCGTGAGTTCTACTGGACGGCCAAGCACGCCTGGGGCGACGTGACCCTCCTCGACCGGCCCGTCGACGCCCCGCGCCGCTATGTGCCGGACGTCCCCGTCGTCAAAGGCGCGATTCCCGTCGAAATCAACATCCCGGCCTGCGCCGTGTCCTTCACGCTCGCGATCGAGGACGCCGAAGGCCGGCGCGTCCGCAATCTCGTCGGCGGCGCCGATCCCTCGCTCTACGCCGTCTCAGGCGAACTCCGCGCCTCGACAAGACGCCTCCGGGTCATGTGGGACGGTCTCGACGATGCCGGCGGTGCCGTTCCGCCCGCCCGCTACACGATCCGCGCGCTAGCGCTCGACACCGCCCTGCACGGCACCTACGAGCGATGCTTCTACAACCCCGGCACACCGCCATGGGCGACCGCGGACCGGGCCGGCTCGTGGATGGCCGACCATTCCGCCGTCCACCGCGTGGCCGCCGCCGGAGACCGCATGGTCGCCTGGTGCGAGTTCGCCGAAGGCGGCGCCGGCGCCATCGGCATAGGCCCCGACGGCCGCAAGCTCTGGGGAGACATCCGCGGCGCCGACCTCGCGGACGCCTCGTCGCGCCATGCGTTCTCGGTGCCCAACGACTGGAACACCGCCGGGACGCTGTTGCTGCGTCTCGACGCCGCCACCGGCGCCTTCGCCCCGTTCACGCGGGACGGCCGCGCACTGCCCATGCCGCTGCCGTTCGCCGACTTGATCGGATCCACTCAGCTCATGGCGCGCGCGCTCGCCGCCTCGGACGACGCTCTCGTCCTGGCCACGTCCGACGGAGCCCTCCGCGTCTTCGATCCGGAGACGGCGGCGCCGCTGCGCGTCTTCCCCGGAACGTGTCCGCCAAACGCCTTCCCCTGCGCCCTGCGGAACACGGTGTTCTACCGCGCCGACGGCGCACGTCTCGCCGCCATCGACGTCCGGTCGGGCGAGATCTCTGAAATCGCGCTCCAAGGCGACCTCCCGGCCCAGCCCGTCGCGCTCGACGCCGCGCCGGACGGATCCTTCTACGTGCTCGACGGCGGACCCGACTGCCGCGTGAAGCGCTACGCCGCCGACGGAGCCTTCCTCTCCGCCTTCGGCCGCAAGGGCGGCCGCCCCGGACAAGGTGCCTTCGTCCCCGAAGGGCTGTACCACCCCGCAGACGTCGCCGTCGATGCGGCGGGCAACGTCTGGGTGGCGGAAGACAGCCGCCGCCCCCGCCGTCTCTCCGTCTGGCGGCCCGACGGCTCGCTCCTGCGCGACTACGTCGGCAACGCCGCCTACGCCGCCTCGGGGACGGGGCTCCACGATTCCGACCCCGCCATCGCCTTCGCCGAAGGCAACGAAATCCGCTTCGACACTACGCCCAGGAGCCGCGCCTGGCGCGTCTCCGAACTGATGCAGACGCCGGACACCTCCCTCGTCGGATCCGCCGTCGGCGACCCGCCTCCCGCCATCGGCGACGGCGGGCGCATGTTCTTCAGCGAGGCGTCCGGTCGTCGCCGCGAATACTTCGTGTCGCCCGGCGACTGGGGCGCGGCACTCGTCGTGCTGCTGCGCGACGACGATTCCGGCTCCTGGCGCACGGTCTGCGCCATCGCCAACATCGCCAACATCCAGCGCCGCTATGGCGGCGAATACGGCGCCCAGATCGTCGGCGGCGCGCGCGGGCAGTTCGCCGATTGCGATCCGGCCGACCTCGTCCTCTGGACGGACCGGAACGGAGACGAACTCGTCCAGCGCGCCGAATGCGAAATCGCCCCCGCGATCCGCCCGACCGACTACGGGCCCGGCACGCGCGCCGAAAACGGCGATCCCTCGCTTCCCGCCCTCCACGGCAAGGGGTGGAGCCGACCCGTCGATCCCGCCGACTTCTCCTTCTACGCGGCGGGGACCCGGAACATGCCCGGCGTCTGGTGCGTCGCCCCCGCCTCTTTCACCGAAGCCGGCGCCCCCGTCTTCACGCGGGACTGCTGGCGGAAAGTCCCGCTCGATGCCGCATGGCGCCTGGAGGAGGCGTTCCCAATCCCCGGCGCCGCGTCCGTTCTGGCGTTCGTCAACCGAGACCCGGAGGGCCGACCGGACATGCCGTCGAACTGGCTCGTCCGCTTCGACCGCGACACCGGTCGCATCCGCTGGGCCTATCCCTCTCCCTACCACGGCGTGCACGGCTCGCACGATTCGCCCATGGCCTCGCCCGGGCTGCTCATCGGCTGCCTCAAAATCTGCGGCGTCGTCCGAGGGAACGGTGCCCCCGACGCCTTCATGGTCCGCGGCAACCTCGGGGAGGATTACTGGTTGACGACCGAGGGTCTGTTCATCTCCGCCTTTTTCAAGGACGGCCGCCTGCCCGCGCCCGCGTTGCCCGACACGGAGGAGGATCTCGCCGCGGTGCCGTTCGAGTCGCTCTCCGGCGGGAGCGAGCATTTCTGCGGATGGGCCGGGCGGCAGGCCGACGGCGTCGTGCGCGTCTCCTGCGGCATATCCCGCGAGGCGGGCATGGTGTTCCGGCTAGACGGGCTGGACTCCGTCCGCGAGATCCCCGCGTCCACGCTCGACGTCACGGCGGGGGATGTCGCCCGCGCCGCGGACGAACGCGCCAACCGCAACAGGCGCACCGCCGCCGCCGACTCCATCCGGATTCCGCAGTCGCGCTACGCGGGGGAGAGCGGCGTCATTGACTGGAGCGCCGTTTCCGAGGCCTTCGTCATCCGGCGGGAGGGTCTTGTCGAACAGGCGCGCCTGCGCCTCTGCTGGGACGCCGACGCCTTGCGAATCCTCGCCGACATCCGCGACCCGGTTTCCCCCTGGAAAAACGCCGCCAAGGATCCCACGCTGCTCTTCATAGGCGGCGACGCCCTCGACGTCTCGCTACGTCCCTCTGACGACGCCGGAGGCCCGGCGCGCGAGGGCGACTTCCGCGTCGTCGCCGCCCCGCGCGCTGGTGCATCCGTCGCGCTCATGCTCCGCGAGAAGGCGCCCGGTGCCCAGGCCCGGAACCGCCGCGTCTATTCATCGCCCGTCTCCACCGTCGTCTTCGACTACGCGGCGCTTTCCGACACCGTGTCCGTCTCGGCGACACCCACCGGCGACGGCGTCCGCGTTGAAATGGCAATTCCCTGGCCCGAGATCGGCCTCGCGCCGGCTCCAGGAGCCGTCCTGCGCGGGGACTTCGGCCTGCTCACCTCGGATCGGGCCGGCACGGAGACGACGGGGCGCGTCTACCGCTTCCGCGCCGGCGCCAACCTCGTCAGCGACGTTCCGTCCGAAGCCCGTCTCGCCCCCGAGACCTGGGGCCGGATGATCCTTGAATAATCAGATGGAGTAATCCGATGAATCGAACCGCCATCCTCTGTCTCGCCGCCGCCGCGACCGCGCGAGCCGCCGTCGACATCCCCTTCGCGCTCCCGCCCGAACCGGGGACCTGGCTCGTGACGCTTGCCGCCGCCGAGAAGGCGGACCCAAATCGCATCGTCTCGACCTTCGTCTCGGGACGGCCCTATACCGTAACCGCGGAAAACGGGGGCCAATTCACGGCATCCTGGGACGGGCTCGACGAAAACTTCATGCCGGTTCCTCCGGGCGACTACGCGCTGAAGGGCATCTGCGCCCGCGCCGAACGCTGGCCAGTCGACGGCGAGTTCCACGCCGTCTTCCCGCGCTACTGCGGGGGCGTCGGCGCGTTCCTGCCCGATCCGGCGACCCCGGATCTTCAGAACGTGCCGATCCCGTTTTCCGGCGACCCGGTGTCTTCTCCCTTGCTCGATGTCAGCGCCGCGCAGAACGGCCGGATCGTCCTCCACTACCAGTATCTCGAGAACGGGCGAAACGCCCCCCTCCTCGATCTGAACCGCCCTGACGGCCCCGCGCAAGTCGTGCAGGCGTTTCCCTCCGGCGGCGTGGGCGGCGGCCCGTGCGCCTGCACCGACGGCGAAACCGTTTGGGCGTGCAGCCGGGACGGAACGCCGGACTTCGTCTACCGCGCAGACGGCAGGCCGTTCGGCTCTGACCGCGCCCCCGCGCGCGAGGGCGGCTTATTGCCTCCCGGCCGCGTCCAGGATCTCGCCGCCATTCCCGCCGCAGACGCCGGCGGGGAGCGCCCCGTCGTCTGCATCGCCCAGCGCGGCCGCATCGTCCCCGTCCGCAATCCCGAATGGAATATCGACCTGCCTGGGGAAAGCGAGACCGATTTCGTGGACGAGATCACGTTCCATGACGGACGCGACGGCGCGCGACTCGCCGCCATTCCGGCGCGCCGGCCCCGCGCGGTCGCCGTCCACCTGCGACGTCTCTTCATTCTGCAGGGTGGGATCGCCGCCGGTGACGCCGCCTCGGTGGCCGTCCTCCCTCTCGCGCCCGACGGCCGTCCCGCCGAGTCCGCGCCGAGCCCGCTCTTCGACGTCCCGGCCGGGGTCGACCCGTGCGACATGGCGATCGATGCCGCGGGGCGCTTCTATTTGAGCGACACCGTGCGCAACCACGTCTACCGCTTCTCCCGGGACGGGCGGCGACTCGAGCGCACATTCGGCGCCGCCGACGCCCAGACCCCTGGCGCGTGGGATCCGCTTTCCTTCCACGCGCCGACGCGGCTCGCGCTGCGCCGCGCGGCGGATGGAACGGAACGACTCCTCGTCGTGGATTCGTTGGGCGCGAACCGCCTGACCGAATGGGACGCCGAAACCGGTCGTTACCTCCGTTCCTACGATTCCTACCAGACGTTCGCGAACAGCGGCTGGGGCCCCGACCCCGAACGCCCCGCGGAAATCTACATTCCCGGTCATGGCGGCTGGCTCCAGCGGTACCGCGTGGACACCGCGACGGGCCGCTGGTCGCTGCAGGCCGTCTGGCCCGGGCTGCGATCCGACCGGAATCTCGCCCTCAACAAGTTCACCGTCGTCCGCGCCGGAGGCCGTCTCTATATCGCGAGCGAGGAAAACGCGACGGTCTATCGCCTCTCCGACGACGGCCGCGCTCTTTTGCTCTCCGCCGCGATTCTACGCGAGCCCGGCGCCACCGTCTTTTGGAGCGATGCGAACGGCAACGGCGAAATCGACGAGGAGGAGAAGCGCCCATGCCCCGAACTGCCTCCCGGCGTCATGACATATCATGGCCAGAAGTGGCTAGCCGATCTTTCCTACTGCGCCATCGGTCAGGGAACGCCCGACGTCTGGCGCCTGGCGCCGAGTTCCTTCGACGCGCACGGGAACCCCGTGTTCACGCGATGGGACAAACTGCTGACCGACCCCGTCTTCGTCGCGCGCCGCACGGGAACCGCCACCGCGCTCACCGGCTTGAACGAACTGGCCGACGACTTTTCAAGCGACTGGATGCAGGCCGACGGAACACCCGGCGCGTCCTTCTACGTCCAGGCCCGCGGCGGCCGCAACTTCACCGCCAACTACGGCGCCCAGCACAAAATCTCGCGCTACGACATCGGGCCCGACGGCGGCTACCGCCTGCGCTGGCGCGTCGGACGCACGGACTTCCAGCGTAGCGGCGCGTCAGGCGAGCTGCTCGGCGCCATGCGCCTCTTCAAGCCCGTCAACGGCCTCCTCTCCGTCATCGACCAGTCCCGCGGCGGCGTCTTTCTCTACACTGACGACGGTCTTTTCGTCGACACGGTCTTCGCGCCCGAATCGCTGAACCGCGAGCAGGGCGTCTACAAGCAGCACGGGGAATTCTTCGGCGGCACGGTCTACGCCAATTCGGACAACGGGCGCGTCTACTTCTGCGGCGGCAAGTTTACGCCGTTCCTCTACGAGATGCGCGGATGGTCGCTCGACGAGAATCCCGTCCGCGCCCTCGCCACGCTCCCGGCGTCCGTCACGCTCCCGCACGCCGCGATCGCCGATCCGCCCGAGATGGCCGTCGCCCTGCGCGGCGGCCCTGGCGCCGCGCGCGTCGCCACCGTCGCCCCGGCCTTCGGCGGCGTCGAACTCCGCGACGGATCCGAAAAGGGCTGGGATCGCGCCGCGCCCATTCTGCTTCCAGCGGGCGCCGGCCGCTCCGTCGAAGTCCGCGTCCTCTACGCCCCCGACCGCCTCTTCCTGCGCTGGCATGTCCGAACCGGTGTGCCCGTTCGTCCGCCCGCGCTGGCCGACCCCACCCGGCTCTTCTCCCACGATCAGGGAGCGGACACTCTCGGCTTCTACTGTGGCGAAGGCGACTTCGCCACGCGTCTCACCTTCGGGCTCTTCCGCGACGCCTCCGGCGCGGTCGGGCCGGTGGGGATGGCATTTTATCCCGTCTGGAATGAACCGGCCGCCCATCCCGCAGGCTACAAGACTCCCGTGGGCGAAGTCCGCTTCGCCCACGTCGCGCCCATTGTCGGCGCCGACTACGGTTGGCGAATGGATGACGACGGCCTGGGTTTCGTCCTCGCCGCCGCCGTCCCGCGCACGAATTTCCCAGGTTGGTCGGCTCCGTTCTCGGGCGCCCTCCGCACACGCGGCAACTTCGAGGCCAACCTGGGGGGGCACCATCGATTCTGGTGGGCGAACACCGACGGGTCGGCCAGCCACGAGACGAACGACGAACCTTCCGAGGCGCGCTTCCAGCCCGGTTCCTGGGCGCCGATCCGCTTCGCGGATGCGGACGCGGGCATCGTCCCGTCGGAATGGGGGCTTCTCGGCCCGTTCGGCGGATCCGGCGCGTCCGGCTGGTCCTACGACCCCTCGCCCGCCGACAAACCCCGGGTGCGCGACTATTTCGACACCACCGTCTTCCCGCCGGACGCCGCGCCAGGCGCGCCGGACGCCGCCGCCGCCTACTCCGGCCCGGAAACGCACGGCTGGTGGGGCGGCCCGGCGGACGGCGCGCTGCGCTGGCGCGCCGCCCCGACCGCCGAAGTCGACTCCCGCGCCATCGTCGGCCTCGGCGCCCAGCTCTGGTACGGCGCCGTCCGCGTCGTCTCAGAACGCGACCTCGAACTCCCGCTCGAACTCCATTCCCACCCGGCGACGCACATCCGCTGGTTCCTCAACGGGGAACCCATTCCCGTCGGCGAGACGGACTACGCCGACGACCCCTCCAGCAACCAGTTCCGCCGGATCGCGACGCGGCGCGTCCGCCTCCGCGCCGGCGACAACATTCTGCTCTTCCGCGCCTACTGTGTCGGCTACCCGCCCTTCCGGATCGGCGCTCGCCTCTTGGCTTCATCCAAGGACGTCTGGTCCCTCCGGACGACGCCATTGATCCCGAACCCTTGACGTATCGCAACCTCAAACGAAAGGAATCACGATGAAAAGCACCGCATTGCGTATCCTGTTTCTTTCAATCTTCGCCGCAACCGCCTTGGCCGGCGAAAACTACTACTGGAGCGCCGTCGCGCCCCAGCCCGCCAACTGGAACGATCTCTCCTCTTGGAAGATCGGGGGCAACACCCAGTGGGATCCCGACGCGACCGTCTTCCCGTCTGCGGAAAACAGTGACATCGTCTTATTCCGCGGCTTCGACGCCGCCGTTTCTGCAAACGCCGGCGTCACCAACGCCTTCTTCCACCTCAAGGCCATCGAAGGAGCCTCCGTCGCCTTCCAGCCGCCTGCAACGACGACGTTCGAGGGTGTCTTCGCGGAATTCGCCTCCGGTTGCCCCCTCGCAGTTCTTTCCGGAACGTTCGCAATGCCCGCCCATGAAATCTATGCGAACCAGCCCGCCTTTCTCCGTTTTGAAGGTGCCGGTACCCGTGTCGTCGGCCGCGCCGTCGGCGGCAGTTCCGGCGATTATCTCCAGATCCAGGTCTTCGGGCACGACGGCGACGTCCGCTTCCGCAACGGCGTCCACGCCTCCAACATCCGGGTCAACCTCTGTCCGTTCGACAATTCCGGCTACGGCAATCGCCTCCTCGTCGACGGCGCGGGAACCGTTGTCGACGACCTTTATGTCGGAGGCCGTTACTACAACTCGGAAATCCGCGTGGAGGATGGCGCCACCGTCAACGGCATGAAGTTCAAGTACGCGCAGAACGTCTCGCCCGACGCAGCCCTGACAACCAACCTCGTCTACGTCGAAAACGCCACCGTCAACGGACTCGCCTTCGAATGGGAGTTCGCCCAACTCCCCCGCGCCGCCCTCGTCTTCGGCCCCGGCAGCCATGTCGCCATGCCCGCCTGGGATGGCCATGCGCTTGTCAGCTCGAACGCCCTCCTTCGCGTCGCCGGCGCCGGCGCCGTTTTCTCGAACTTCAACTTCCGCGTCTCTTCCCGCGATGCGCGCATCGAGGTCGTCGACGGGGCGACGCCCGTCAGCCGCTGGTTCCGGATGGGTTACGGCGGTTCCGGCCAAGTCGGCCGCGTGAGCGGCGCGGGTACGCGCTGGACGCTCGCGCCTCGCGATTCAGAGCTCGAGGGCGTGTTCTCCGTCGGCGAGCAGGACGCCGGCCGCCCCGGCTCCGGTAACACGCTTTTCATTGAAGACGGCGCCGCCGTCAACATCGTCACGAACGACAGCTTCAAGGACGGCCGTCTCACCATCAGACTCACGGGGTTTCTCGTCGGCAAGGAACCCGGTGACGACGGCAACGCCGTCTACGTCCGCAACGGGGCCGTCGTCGACAACGCCGTCTGGACCGGCGTCGGCGGCACCTTCAACAGCTCCGGCGCGGATGGCGGCGACGGCAACCTCTTCAGCGTCTCCAACGCCGTCTATCGCGGCGGCACGAGCTACAACGATATCTGGGACACGACGCTGTACATCGGCGGCATGACGGGCGCCAGCAACATTTTCGAAGTGGTCGACGGCGGCACGGCGTCGTTCAGCGGCTGCGTCCGGCTCGCCCGTGGCTCGGATTCCGGCGGCAACGTCCTGCGATGCCGCAACGCGCGGCTCGACGTCGCGTCCAGCATCCTCCTCGACGCCGGGACCCTGGCCCACGGCCCCTGCCGCGTCGAAATCGGCGGCGCCAGCGGCGGCGTCGTCGCCAACGCCATCGACCGGCAAAACTTCACCGGCGTCGATCCGCTGATCCTCGCGCTGTCCATCCCGGCCGAGGGACGCGCCACGCCGGCGCCCTTCCTCAACCTCCTGGAGAAGCCGAACAAATTCGACCCGGCGCTCGCCACCGGCGCCATCGCGCTCGAACTGGACATCGACCGCCATTGGGCGCAGTCCGGACGCGGCAACGCCGTCGCCCTCGTCTCCCTCGCCAACAACCCCGGCAACCCCGGCATGGCCGAATACATCCTCAAGCAGCTCGCCGCGACTTCCGCCCCCGAGGATCTGGGAACCTGCAAGACGTCGGTCGCGTATGACGCCGTCGCCGACGCCTGGATCCTCAGCCTCGAGGCCGGCGCTCCCGCCGGAACGCTCGTCACCCTCCACTAGTCGATCGCCATGGCCATCTTCGCCGTTGACAAGGGACGTCTTCTCGTCCGCAATGCGTCCGAACAGCTCTGGATCGAAGCCTGGGGAAACGGCTTGCGCGTTCGCGCCTCGCACGAACGCGCCATGCCCGCTTCCTCGGGCGCGCTCGAAGGCGAGCCGCGCGATGCGGTCGTCGAGTTGCACGCCGCCCGCGATGAAGTCGGTTCTCCTCCATCCAGGGAATCCGAGACCCTTCGCGCGATCGTGCGAAACGGGGCAATCGAGGCGCGGGTCGCCGAATCCGGCCGCATCGCCTTCTACAACGCCTGTGGGAAATGCCTTCTCGAAGAATTCGTCCGTGCGCAAACACCGCCTCGCAAGGGTCTCCAGCGGATTTTCGCCCGCGAATTCCGCTCGATATCCGCCTCCGGCGCCTGCCGCACGGCGCAGCGGTTCGAGTCCGATCCCTCGGAACGACTCTACGGCATGGGCCAGTATCAGCAGTCGTTGCTGAACCTCAAAGGATGTGAACTCGAGCTCGTCCAGCGGAACTCCCAGACAACCGTCCCTTTCGTCGTCTCGTCGCTTGGCTATGGCTTCCTCTGGAACAATCCCGCGCAGGGATCCGTCGTGTTCGGCGCGAATCTCACGACCTGGCGCAGCGATGCCGCCGACTGCATCGACTACTGGATCGTCGCCGGCGACACGCCGGCCGCCATCCTCGCCGCCTACGGCGAGATAGCTGGCCGGCCGCCCGCCATGCCGGAATGGGCACTGGGCTTCTGGCAGAGCAAGTGCCGCTACCGCACCCAGAACGAGCTTCTCGGGGTCGCCCGACGCTACCGCGAACTTGGCATTCCGCTTTCCGCCATCGTGGTGGATTACTTCCACTGGCTCTTCGAGGGAGATCTCGATTTCGATCGAACATACTGGCCCGACCCGAAGGCTATGGTCGACGAACTGCGAGCGCAGGGAGTCGAGCCCGTCGTCTCCGTCTGGCCCACCGTCGACCTCCGTTCGCGACACTACGGCGCGATGAAGGAGAGAGGCTTCCTTGCGCGCGCCCAACGCGGCCCCGACGAGGGACTCGGCTGCGGCGCACGAACGCAGAACGTCGATGTGACGAACCCCGAGGCCCGGGCGTACGTCTGGTCGAACATCCGAAAAACCTACCGTGCCTACGGATTCCGCTCCTTCTGGCTCGATCTCGCCGAACCCGAGACCGCCACGCCAGACCCCGACAACTTCCTCTATGCCTCGGGTGCCGCTGCGCAGGTCGGCAACCGCTACCCACTCGACTATGTCCGGATGTTCCACGACAACCTCCGCGATGAAGGGGAGACCCAGATCGCGTTGCTCGTCCGAAGCGCCTGGGCGAGCTCCCAGAAGTACGCCGCGCTGCTCTGGTCGGGCGACATTCCCTCGACATTCTGGTCACTCCGAAATCAGATTTCCATCGGGCTGTCCGCCGGCATGGCCGGCATCCCCTGGTGGAACTGCGACGTCGGAGGGTTTTTCGACGCCGACGCCAACGACCCCGCCTTCCGCGAGATACTCGCCCGCTGGTTCGCATTTTGCACCTTTACACCCGTTCTGCGCCTCCATGGCAGTCGCGACCCCCAGCAGCCCGGCCCTGGAACCGTCGGCGGAGGACTCTGCGGTTCCGG
>JAAZAI010000442.1 GCA_012514445.1 Lentisphaerota bacterium | reverse complement strand
TTGTAGTCCGCTTCGGATATCCGGTGATCCTTCATGATGCCGAGAAGCGAACCGGTTACCGGGGGAAGATGGCCATCACGCTTGCATGCTCCCAAGGAGGCGACGAACTCCCCGAACAGCTGTGAAACCGATTTGCCTTGTCGTGCGGCGTGTGTCTTCGCCTCGGCCACGAGCATGTCATCCATCCGCAATGTCAGCTTTGTGTTCATGACGTATACTCTCGCACATTTCGTACGTCTCGTCAATCATCTTTCTGCCGAACGTTCAGGGTGTGGGCGTCGACGGCCGTGTAGCGGGTGGCGAATACCTGCGACCCTGTTGCTCGAGCTCCATCATTTTGTCATCCAGGAACCGACTTGCCGCGGAATCTCTTCCATTAGTCTGCCATTCGATCAAGAGATGTCTGGCGATGCTGGCGACGTCACTTTGATTAAGATTATATACTTTCTGAAGGATCTCTACCTCTTCTACCTGACTCAACGCACCATGGAATCGATAGTGTGGCGAAATTCCGAACGATGGTGGAGCAAACTGATTTACGGTTTGCCAATCCTCGATCTCTGCAACAGACACTGGTTCGGCAATGGCTCTGGACAACACAGTATCCTTTATTGTGTCACCAATCCTCACGAAGCATCGATATCGTCGGTACCGTGCTTTTCCGGTCTTGATGTTGATCTCTTGGGTTTCGCAATTCCACGTCGGAAGAGGCGGAGGACATACTGGCCAGAACTCACGCACTAGCGCGGCCAACCCAACGGCGAAACACGTCCAAAATATGATCCTTCTTTTCATTCTTTGGCTCGAACAGTGTTATTGAGCCTACTTCGCACAATGGCTTCCTTGAGATAACGATGGTGAATATAGGTTTCATTTCAGTTCCAGTCAAGTCCTGAACCCTTCCCCCCCCCTTTCCCCTCCGCGCCCGGCCCCGTGCTAGTCGAAGGCGAGCACGCCGCTGCGGCGGATGCTGTGGAAGCCCGGGGGGAAGAGCTCGTCGTCGCCGACGACGACGTGGTCCGTGAGCGGCACGGAGAGCACGCGGCCCGCCTCGATGAGCCGGCGCGTGACGTCCAGATCCTCCTTCGAGGGCGTGGGATCGCCCGAGGGATGGTTGTGGGCCACGATCACCGAGGCCGCCGACCACTTCAGCGCCACCTTGAAGACCTCCCGCGGATGCACGAGCGACGAGTCGAGCGTGCCGCGCGTCACCTCCGTCATCGGCCCGCAGAGGCGGCACTTCTTGTCGAGCGGGAGCACGAAGAAGGATTCGCTGTCGATGCTCATCTTGTACCCCAGCACCTTCGCCAGGACGACCTCGGGGTGCGTCATCAACGACAAGTCGGTGGCGTCGTGCTGCGAGGCCTTCACACGCCGGGCGATCTCCATCACGGCCGCGATCTGGATCGCCTTGACCTCGCCGATGCCGTCGTATTTCTTCAAGTCGTGGATGCCGGCCTTCGCGAGCATGGCGAGGTTGTCGTAGTCCTTCAGCAACGCATGCGCCACGCTCAGCACATTGTGGTTCTGGAAGCCCGAGCCGAGGATGATCGCCAGCAGCTCGGCATCCGTCATCGGAAGTCCGGCCAGCATCTTCTCGCGCGGCTTCTGCGATTCCGCGATGTCGTCCTTGAGCGCCCGCGTCGCGTTCGGCTTGCGGGGGTTGAAGGTGGCGGCTTCGCGCACGTTTTCCCTGACCTTGCTCTCGTTCATGTCCGTGTCCTCACACCGCCACGGGCGTCTTGCCGTGGCGCTTCCAGATTTCGAGCACGCCGTCGGCCGCGCGCGCCACGTCGGCGGCGTCCGCGGGCCCGTCGGTCCAGTCGACGTCGAGCTGCGTCCTGAACCACGTCCGCTGTCGCTTGGCGAGCTGGCGCGTGCGCGCGGCGATCCGCTCCGCCGCCGCCTCGCGCGTCATGACGCCGTCGAGCACCGCCGCGGCCTCGGCATAGCCGATGCCCATGCCGGCCGTGGCCGAGAAGCCGGGACGATCCGCGCGCAGCCGCGCCACTTCGTCGAGCAGCCCGCCTTCGAGCATCGCCTCCACGCGCGCTGCGATGCGCGCCGCGAGCGCGGCGGGCGCGATCGAGAGCCCGGCGACGACGCGGCCGCGGCAGGCGAGTCCGGCGCCGCCGGGCGCCGCGCCCGCCGAGAGCCGTTCGACGAGCCGGATCAGCCGGCGCGGGTTGCCGGGGTCGGGGAGCCGCGCCGTCGAGCCGGGGCAGAGGCGCTCGGCGCGCTCGCGCAGCGCGTCCGCGCCGCCGTCGCGCGCCAGCGCCTCGAGCCGCTCGCGCAGCGCGGGGTCGGCCGCCGGGGCGTCGAGGCCGCGCAGCAGCGCGTTGACGTAGAGGCCCGTGCCGCCGGCGACGATCATGTCGCGTCCGCGCGCTTCGGCCGAGGCGAACGCGGCGCGCGCCGCCGCCAGCCACGCGCCGACGCTGAAGATCTCGCCGGGGTCGGCCAGATCGATGCCGTGGACGACGATGCCGCGGAGCTCGTCCGCCGTGGGCTTCGCCGTGCCGACGTCCATGCCGCGATAGACGAGCATCGAATCCGCCGAGAGCACCTCGGCGCCCAGCCGCCGCGCCAGCTCGTTCGCGACGGCGGTCTTCCCGGTCGCCGTCGGTCCCACGAGGATCCAGGCGCCGCGCCCGCTGTCCGCGTCCGTCTTCATGCGGGGTCGAAGACCCGGGGATCGAATTTGTCCAGATCGTCGAGAATCAGGTCGGCCGCCGCCACGTCCTGTCGTGGATGCAGCGGCAGCGCCAGGGCGACGACCTTCATGCCGGCCGCCTTGCCGGCCGCGACGCCGACGGCGGAGTCTTCGAAGACGACGCAGTCCGCGGGCCTCGCGCCGAGGCGGTCCGCCGCCATCAAGAAGCCGGAGGGATTCGGCTTGCCGGCGGGATAGTCGGAGGCGCCGAGGTAGAAGGCGATGCAGTCGGCCGCGTCCATCATCTCGATCGCGTCCGCGATGTGTTCGCGTGGAGACCCCGACACGATGCAGCAGGGGGCCGTCTTCGCGAGCCTGCGGAGCAGCGCGACCGATCCGGGGATGCGCACGTCGGCGCGGGCGCGGACTTCGTAGAAGAAGGCGTCGAGTTCGGCCTGCATCGGGCCCAGCCCCATGTCCAGCTCGGGGAAGGCCGCGACGAGATCGTCGTAGACGTCGAACCAGGAACGGCCGTAGACGATGGGCATGCAGAATTCGCGGGAGACGTCGTGCCCTTTGGAGAGCAGGTAGTCGCGGGTGGCGTCGACCCAGACCGTCTCCGTGTCGAGCAGCGTGCCGTCGAGGTCGAAGAGATAGGCGGAAATCATCGTGCATCCTTGTCTGCGGGGGCCGCGGCGGCGGGCGGCAGCATCTCGCGCGTGAATCGCGCAACGGGCGCGGGAGGGGAGGGGGGCTTCGTCGCGGCGGCCTTGTCGCGCCAGTAGCGGGCCTCGTCCGGCGTCCGGCGTCCGCCTTCGGCGCCGACGCCGGAATCGCAGAGCGCGGCCAGCGAGAGCATCGCCTTGACATTGCCGAGCTTGGCGGCGCGCTCGTACCAGATGCGGGCGGCGCTGGCGGAGGCGGGCGTGCCGCGCCCGGCGGCGAACATGTCCGCCATGCGCCGCTGCACCTCGGCGCGCAGCGCGGGATCGACGGCGTCGTTCGAGCCGAGGCGCCGCAGCCACGAGAGCGCGGTGGAATCGTTCTTTTCGACGAGCAGCCCCTGCTCGTAAAGCTCCGAAACGAGGAGGACCGCCTCCGCGTGGCCGGCGGCCGCGGCGCTTTGCAGGAGCCGGGCCAGGGCCGCGTCGTCGCTCTTGAAGCCGCGGCGCGCGCGCACGAAGCGGATGATCCGGTCGATCGCGTCGAACTGCGTCGTCGTCCACTTGGCGGGGTTGCCGAACGCCGTGCGCCAGCAGTTCAGCGCGCGGCGGTCGCCCTCGGGATCGTCTTCCGGGCCGTGGGCGGCATGCCAGTCCCCGAGCAGGACGCCGGCGTCGGCGTGGCCCTGGGCGATGGCGCGCTCGAGCGAGGCGACGGCCAGGGGCGCATCGGGCGCCCCGCCGAGGCCGACCATCCGGACGTAGCCGAGCCAGTAGGCGGCGACGGGATCGGTCTTCGCCAGGCGTTCGAGCGCGTCGAGCCGGGGCTGGAGGAAAAGGTCGGCGCTTTCGCGCGATGCGGGATCCCGGGGATTTTCGAGCAACGTCAGCAGGGCCAGCCGCGCGGCCGCGACGGGTTCGCCGAGATCCGCGGCGGTCTGGAGCTGTTCGCGCGAGTAGTCGTCGACGCGCTCCGGGAAGCCCTGGAGCGCGATCTCGGCGGATTTGTCCTCGATGATCGTGATCGCGGAATAGCGTTCGGCGGAGGTGATCCGCAATTGCGCGCGTTCCTGGTCCTCGAGGTACTTCATGCCGAGGAAGACGCTTACGCCGACGCCGACGATGCCGGCGAACATGAGACCGATGCGCAGCACCATGGCGACGATCTGGCCCGTGCTCGAGCTGGAGTTGAACGCGTGGAAACGGCGTTTCTTGTGGCGGCGGTGCGAGGAGCGGTGGCGGCTGACGGCCGCGTTGGAGTCCGGCTGGGTCGGCGGCGGCGTCACCGCCTCGGCGTTGCGGCGGGGCTGCCGCTTGGGCAGACGATCCGAACGCGTTTCGCCGCCATCCTCCAATGCATTGCACACAGCCTCGTATAGATCGACTCCGTTTGCAGTCGATCCGCCCTCGATCAAACCGCAGGCGATGCCGGCCAGGGCCTTGTCGAGCTTTCCGCTTCGGCTGGCGTCCGACGCGGCGAGCAGCATCTGGATCAATTCGCCGAACTGGCGGAGGTTCCGGGCGGGTGCCTCGGCGGCAGCCGCTTCGGGGAAGGCGTAGAAGCGAAGCCGGGCGATCAGGCTGGAATGCCGGAAGGTGCGGTCCAGGAAAACGGTCCCGGCGGCGATCTCGCCGGCGAAGCTCTCGTGGGCGTGGAGGAAGGCCAGCGCCTCCGCCAGATCGCCGATGACGAGGTTGCGGTCCTTCGCGGCCAGACGGCCGCCTGTCGCCTCCAGGAGCGACTGCAGCGTTGGAAAGCAAACGGCCTCGGACGCCTCGCCCGTCTCTCCGCCGGGCTTCTCGGACGGAACCGGAGCAACCGAGCGGGTCACCCAGTCCGGCGCGCCGTCCGTGTGCTCGGAGCGAAGCCAGGCGACGCCGTCGTCCTCCCCGCAGGCGAAATAGGGGAAGAGGCAGGGATGCCGCAGCGCGGCCGTGGCCTCGACGATGGCCGCGTAGTCTCGCAACGTGGCGGCTCCAGGCTCGCCGGAGGCGACGTTGATGTCGTAGACGCGGTTCGTCGTGCCGAACACGACGGCATAGCGGTCGCCCAGAAAGGGATCCCGGCCGGCGAGCTGCTGAATGCCGTGCCTCCCGAGGAGCGTCCCCGGGACGATCGCCTTGGCGTGGCCTCCATCGGTGGCCCCGTTCATGTCCGCGCCCTTTTCGTGTTGTTGTCAGCCTGCATGGCAACTCGTCGTGGTTTTTGTGCGATTCTACCACAGTCGCGGCGGTGAATCAAGAAATGCCCGGGGATTGCGGCGCAATCGGTCAAGTCGCCGGGGCATGACATCAAAACGCTCATAATCGGATATGAAACAGTCCCGTCGCCTTGACCGATAGTGCGTGGAGTGTGTCGTGAGTAGTTCCCGCTGGGGCTCTGCCCCAGGCCCGGGTGGATCTGAGTGCGTAGAGCGTAGGGAGTAGTGAGGAGTTTCCGCTGGGGCTCTGCCCCAGGCCCCGGTAAATACAACGGGGTCTGGGGTGTCCCCAGCCACAACTACACACCACGCTCTACAAACTTCTCACTGGGTAGGAAACGGGGTCTGGGGTGCCCCCAGC
>JAAZAI010000441.1 GCA_012514445.1 Lentisphaerota bacterium | reverse complement strand
TGGCGGATTTGCGGGCGTGCCATGCCGGCTATTTCGCACAGGACCAGAACGAGACGGATGACGGGATCGTCAAGGAGATACACGAAATTCTCGTGGACAAGAAGCAGCTCCTCTCCTTCAGGAAGCCGGACGGGAGTTTCAACACGCGCCGTTTCCTGTTTTCGAAATGGACGTTGAAGGAAGGCTGGGACAATCCGAACGTCTTCACGATCACGAAGCTGCGGTCGAGCGGCAGCGACATCAGCAAAATCCAGGAGGTGGGGCGCGGGTTGCGTTTGCCGGTTGACGAGTATGGAAATCGGATATCCGACACGGAATTCAGGCTGAACTACATCGTCGATTTCACCGAGGCGGATTTTGCGGAGAAGCTGATCGCCCAGATCAACGGGGAGCGGCCCGCGGCGACGAGTCTTTCCGAGTCCATGCTGCAAGAGGTGGCGAAGAAGCTTGGCGTGGATGCCGACGATCTCTTCGACACGCTGCGGGCCAAAGGCTACATCGACCGTCGCTACACGATCAATCCCGCCATGCGGCTGGCGTTCTTCGAGGAGTATCCGGGCTTCTTCTCCGGCGTGGCACCCGGCAAGGTGCGCGACAACAACCTGGACAAGCCCAAGCCGATCCGCATCCGTCCCGCGGTTTACCAGGAGCTGAAGGATCTCTGGGAAAAGCTGAATGAAAAGTATCTGATCGCGATCGAGGATTTTTCGGAAGAGCAATTGGTTTCGACGCTCGTGCAACTCTACGCGGGAGGAGAGTCCTCTGTTTTCAACGAACTCGTCATCACGAGCAAGCGCGAAGTCGTCCGCGGCGAGAACGGGAACATGGTGGTTGTCGGCGGCGACGGGGTGCAGTACGTCTACGAGAAGCATCTCCCGTATTCCGAGTTCCTCCGGCGCCTGTCGAAGCAGACCCATCTGGCGATCACGGTTCTGCACGCGTCTTTTGTCCAGTATGCCAAAGCGGTCCGGCGCATCGAGCCGAGGCATTTCAACGAGACGACGCTGGCCAACATCACGTCGGCGTTTGACAGTTGGAAGCAGCGGGAGCTGAAGAGCCGCTTCACGTACGCCAGGACGAACATCGTCAGGAATGAAACGGCTTTGACGGATGCGAACGGCAATCCGATTCGGGTGATTACGCAGGGGTTGGTCGGCATCAACGTGCTCGATGGGGAACCCTCCGTCAAATACCTCTACGACGCCATTGCGTATGACTCTCCCCTGGAGAAGCAGAACATCACGACCTCGGGCAACATCGACGAAGTGGTCGTGTATGGCAAGATACCCCGAAGCAGCATTGCCATCCCGACGGTCATGGGCGGGACCTACAGTCCGGATTTCATGTACGTCGTCCGCCGCAGGGATGGACTGAAGGAGTTGAACGTGGTTGTCGAAACCAAGTCGGTCGAGAACAAGGAACAGCTCCGCGAAGAGGAGCAGATGAAAATCGACTGTGCCAGAAAGTTTTTCGCCCAGATGAAGATCGACGGCTACAAAGTTGAATTCCGAACCCAAATCAACAACAAGAAGATGAAGCAGATCATCGACGACGTGCTGGCGGCCGGGGGGTAAGACAAAAATGTTAAGAATCAGAAAGAACCCGCTATGAAAATTACCGTTCTGGGATCGGCCGCCGCCGAGGCAATGCCGGCGCTCTGGTGCGAATGCGAGACGTGCGCGATTGCGCGCGAACGCGGCGGCAGGGATGTGCGCCGCCGCACGAGCTACTGCATCGACGACGACACGCTGGTCGACTTCGGCCCCGACGCCTTCTGGCAGACGACGTCGTTCAACATCGACCTGCGCAAGATCGACCGCATCGTCTTCACCCACCGCCATTCGGACCACCTGAATCCACTCGATCTCGCCTGGCGCCGCGACGGGTTCAGCGTCGTGACGAAGCCGCTCAAGGTCTTCGGAAGCCGTCCCGTTTTCGTCCGGCTGATGAAGGAAGTCGCAGGGGAAGGGGCGGCGTTTCGGTTGGAGGAGCTGCGGATCGTGCCGCAACTGCTTCAGCATGGCAAGCGGATCGAGGACGGCGGACTCGGGATTCTCCCGTTGGCGGCGAATCACGATGTCGGCGGATCGCCCTTCGTCCATGTGTTCTCGCGAGGGGGGCGTAAGGTGCTGATCTGCAACGACACGGGCTTCCCTCCCGAGGCGACCTGGGAACTTCTGACGGGGCAGGGGATCGACGCGGCGTTCATCGACTGCACGTGCGGGATTGCCAACCCCGATGTGGCGAACGGCCACATGGGCGTGAACACGGTGGTGAAGGTGCGCGACCGTCTGATGGCCTGCGGTGCGCTGAAGCCGGACGCGCAGGTCTTCGCGAACCATTTTTCGCACAACGGCCACGCGCTCCATGCCGACCTCGAGGCGTTCTTCGCGCCCAAGGGCATCGGCGTCGGCTACGACGGGCTCGTCGTGTCCTGCTGAAATCCGCTCTCCCGGATGAAGGCGACGAGGCAGAAGAGGACGAAGGCCACGGCGGCGGCCGTCCCCGCGATGTGGGGCGCGGAGAGCGTCGGGCGAATCACGATCGTCGATTCGCCGGCGTCCACGGGAATGCCGATGAAGATGCCGTTGGCCTTGTAGACCGGGGCGCGCTTGCCGTTGACCGTGGCCGACAGCGCGACGGCGCGCAAGGAGTTTTCGCGGACGAAGAGCATGCCCGGCCTTTCCGCCACTGCCTGCACCACGGCCTTGGTCCCGCGCGTGTCCGACGGCGCGACGACCCATCTCGCCGGCGTGAAGGGCGCGTCCGCGTCGGCGTCCGCGATGCCTTCGCCGCTCACCGTGATCTCGCGGTCCATGTCGAAGTCGGGCTGCGCGATGCGCTCGATCGCCTCCGCCTCGGAGTCGACGGCCCGCCATCCGTAGAAGACCGCCACAGGCGGGATCATGCCGATCGGCTCCGCCACGGCGACCTGCGCCTTCATCGGATCCCGCGGCTTGACGAGGCGCATGGACGGGTCGAGGTCGTAGAGCCCCACGACCTTCACCAGCTTGGCGCGCGTCATCTCGCGCGCCTGTGCGGGCGAAGCCAGCACCGCCGCCGCGCCCCAGTATTTCCAGCGTTTCAGCAGATCGTCCTCGAACGCCAGCAGCGTCTTCACGCGAAGCGAGTCGGGGCCCTCCGACGCCGTCGGGTCGAGACAGGCGATGCCTTCGATGCCCAGCGTGTCGATGAAGGGGACGCTCGGGGGCAGCGGCTGGTTCGTCAGTTGCAGATACGAGTAGGCGAGGCCGTCGGGCTTGCCCTTGGCCTTGATGGCCGTCGCAAGGAGGCTGCCCGCGTATTTGCCGGAGACGTCGTTCACGACGACGAAGCGCCGGGCGACCTCCGCGGTGTCGAGAACGTTCGCCACGACGAGCAGCGCGCAGAACGCGAACGCCACCGCGCGCCGCGCCAGCGGTTTGGCGAACGCGACGGCGCCGACGCCCGCGGCTGCGAGAGCCAGCATCCATCCGGCGCGCATGAAGGCGCTTTGATAGAGCGAGGCCAGAAGACGAAGGAGCGGATCGGCGGCGACCTTCCAGGTGGCGATCAGCGGGGCGACGAGCGGTTGGATCGCCGGCAGGAGTTTCTGCTGGTCTGCAAGTTGCGCCCGCAGCAGGCAGCCGGCGGACGCGACGACGGCGGCGACCACGAACACCTGGCCGAGGCGGCGGAAGCGGCGGTCGTCCTGGGCCGCCACCGGCCGCAGCAGCCGCGCGAGGCCGAAGGCGAAGAGCACCGAGACGGCGACTTCGATGAGATGGACGAACTTGACCGGCGCGCGGATCTTGTCCATCATCGGCAAGGCGTAGAAGAGACGGTAGAAGGGCGCGTGGCGTCCCAGCGCGAGCAGGAGGCAGACGACGGCGGCGCAAGCCCAGAAGCCGGCGATGCCCGTCCAGTGCCGGCGGACGTCGCCGGGCTTGAGCGCCTCTTCGGCTTCGGGCCTCAGCAGGCCGAAGCAGGCCGCCAGCAAGGCGAAAAGAGCGAGCGCCACGGGGATGGCGCCGAGGTAGAGCGTGTGCTGGCGGAAGTTGGGATAGATGCCGCGCTGCATCAGCCAGTCGATGGGCTGGTCGGCATGGTCGGCGAAGTTGGCGGACTGCCCGAGCCGGCCCCAGTAGGGGCCTTTCGGGTTGCCTGTATCGAGGCCTCGCAGGCACGGCGCGATG
>JAAZAI010000010.1 GCA_012514445.1 Lentisphaerota bacterium | reverse complement strand
TCACCAGCGACCACACGCGACCCGTGCCGAGCCGGCTCACCCTCCCTTGCCTCCTCGAACGCCTCCGGCGCGGCAACCCCGCGATCGAGATCGTCATCCTCGTCGCCACCGGCTGCCATCGCGCCACGACGCCCGAGGAGATGCGGCGCAAATTCGGCGACGCCCTTGTCGCCACCGAACGGTTCGTCCTGCACGACTGCGAGGATGCCGCGCAGCTCCGCCATCTTGGCGCCCTGCCTTCCGGCGGCGCGCTCTGGCTCAACCGCCACGCGCTCGACACCGACCTGCTCGTGTCCGAGGGGTTCATCGAGCCCCATTTCTTCGCGGGGTTCTCCGGCGGACGCAAGAGCGTGCTGCCCGGCGTCGCCGGCGCGGTGACCGTTCGCGCCAACCACTGCAGCCGGTTCATCGCCGATCCTCGCGCACGGGCCGGAGTCCTCGACGGCAACCCCATCCACCTGGACATGCTCTTCGCCGCGCGGCAGGCGCGGCTGCGCTTCATCCTCAACGTCACGCTCAATCCGGACAAAAGCATCCACGCCGCCTATGCTGGAGAACCGGAGGCCGCGCATCTCGAAGGCTGCGCCCAGATGCGCGCGGAAACGACCGTCCCCCGCGTCGAGGCGCCAATCGTCGTCACCAGCAACGGCGGCTATCCGCTCGATCAGAACCTTTATCAGGCCGTCAAGGGCATGACCGCGGCCGAGTCCTGCTGCCCCCCGGGCGGTACGATCGTCATGGTGGCGGGGTGCGCAGACGGCCACGGCGGCGAGGCGTTCGCCCGCGCCCTGGCCGAGGCGGAGAGCCCCGACGCGCTGCTTCGCCGCGTCCTCGCCGTCCCCCAGGACGCCACGCCGCCCGATCAGTGGGAGTATCAGATCCTCGCGCGGATCCTCGTCGACCACCACGTCATCCTCGTGACCGATCTCTGGGATCCCGAGGCCATTCGCCGCCTGACTCGAACCGGCCGCAAGTCTCGCCGAGGCGCTGGCCAGCGCCACGCGCCGCCACGGCCCCGACGCGCCCGTGGTGGTGATTCCCGACGGCGTGTCCGTCATCATCACGCAGTAGTCTTTGGAATCGCGGCAAGCAGACTTGATTCGCCTCTCCGGAATCGGTAGAATCGTCGCATGAAGTACAGAGAATTCGGCAAGACGGGAATCCAGGTCTCGGCGCTGGGGTTTGGCGCAATGCGACTGCCGGTCGTCGCGGTCGATCCGCAGGACCCCAAGTCCGAAAAGGTCGTGGACGAGAAGGAGGCCGTCGCCATCATCCGGCGGGCGATCCGCAAGGGCGTCAACTACGTGGACACCGCCTACGGCTACCATGGCGGCCATTCGGAGCGGATCGTCGGACTCGCCCTTCAGGACGGCTGGCGCGAGAAGACGTACCTCGCCACCAAGTTCCCGTGCTGGCAGTGGAAGAAGTCCGGCGATTTCGGACGCATCCTCAACACCCAGCTCAAGCGTCTCCAGACCGACCACGTCGACTTCTACATGTTCCACGCCGTGGGCGCCCAGTCCTGGAACGACGTCATCCTCAAGCAGGGACTCCTCGAGAAGATGCTCAAGGCCAGGAAGGCGGGCAAGATCCGCCACATCGGCTTCTCGTTCCACGACAGTCTCGAGGTCTTCAAGTCCATCGTCGACTACACCGACATCTGGGATTTCTGCCAGATCCAGATCAACTATCTCGACACCGAGCACCAGGCCGGTCTCGCCGGGCTGCGCTACGCCCACGCCAAGGGGCTCGCGGTGATCGCGATGGAGCCGCTCAAAGGCGGCACCCTCGCCAATCTCCCTCAGGAGGCCGCCAAGGTCTTCGAAGGCACGGCGCGATCGCCCGTCGAATGGGGCCTCGACTTCCTCTGGAACATGCCCGAAGTGTCGATGCTGCTCAGCGGGATGGGCACGCGTCAGATGGTCGACGACAACGTCCAGTACGCCGGTCGCTCCAAGCCCGGCATGCTGGCGCCCGCCGACACCGCGATCATCGCCCAGGCGCGCCAGGCGATGCAGGGTGTCGATTCGATCCCCTGCACGGCCTGCGAATACTGCCTGCCATGCCCGTTCGGCGTCGCGATCCCGTACAACTTCCGGGCGTTCAACAATCTCTCCAAGGGCCGGACGAAGGCGGAGTGCAAGACCCAGTACGACACCTGGGTGACGATGTTCGGCAAACGCGCCGACGCCTGCGTGGGGTGCCGCGCCTGCGAGCCCCGGTGTCCGCAGCTCATCGTGATCTCCGAGCGCATGAAGGAAGTCGCGGCGACGTTCAAGCGGATCCGGGCGAAGAAGATCGAGGCGTGAGCCGGCGCGAGCCGACCGAGTCGGGGAGGTGCGTGATGACGACGGCATCGGAGAACATCGGCGGAAAGGGCGAGTCCAAGAGGCGGCGGCGCACGCGGGGTCTGTCGATCATGATCCTCGCGCTTCTGCTCGCGGCCTGGTTCGCCGGCGGCGCCGGATGGCTGGTCCGAAGCGCAGCCCTGCGCTGGGCGCCGCGCGAAGGTCGCAATTTCCGGCTGGCGTCGCTCGGGGCCGAGGCCGTCGCCGACCCCGCCACGGGCATCGTGGCGCGCGTTTCCGCCGAACGGCTCGAGCGATTCGCCGTCGAGGCGCTGGGCTGGCGGGCGTGGCTCATTCCCCCGAAGACGCTGCCGGAGCGCTTCTCGGTGGCCGGCGAGGTGCGCATCCGGCTCGACGAGGAGACGGAACCGGCGTGGGTGCCGTTCGTGGCGAACATCGACCCCGCGGCGAAGCATCCGGCGCTGCTCGTGCGCCTGCCCTCGGACATGCTCAACGCGGCGCTGGACTACGAGGACTCCATCGCCAACAAGAGCAAGGAGCACGACTACGCCCTCGGCCACTACACGCTCGTCCATTCGCTGCGCTTCGACACGATGACGCTTCACTCGCCCTACGACGGCCGGAAGCCGGTGACGTATCGGCGCGTGCAGGGCTCGGCGACGGGCCAGGTCCGCTTCCGCCTGGAGGAGAACTGGTTCGATGCGCGGACCACGGCGCGCGTCAAGCGGATGGAGCTGCGCTGCGACCTCGACTTCAAGAAGTACGTGGACGGCATCGCGCTTTCCTACAAGATCACCATCCCCAAGCTCGAGGCGGACATCAACAACCTCGCGCCGATGTTCGAGCGCAAGCCCACGGAGGCCATCCGCAAGGCCCTCGAGAAATCGCTGGCCCGTCCGAAGAACCTCGAACGCCTGGCCCGCAAGCGTCTGCCGCTCTACGTCCCGCTCGACATCGACCTCGACGTCGAGGTCTTCGAGGGCGCGGACTGATCACCTTGAGGCGACGGGCGTCGACGGGCCTCGACTGCACGACAGGTGCGGGATGCGAAGCGAAAGCCCCTGTCGGCATGTCGTCCCGTCGCCCTGTCGCCTTCTCGACGTGTATCGACAGGCCTCGACTGCTCGACCGGTGCGGGGCGCGAAGCGAAAGTCCCTGTCGCCACGTCGTCCCGTCGCCCGGGTCGCCTATTAAATTGAGTTGCCACCGG
>JAAZAI010000440.1 GCA_012514445.1 Lentisphaerota bacterium | reverse complement strand
TTCGATGTGGAAGCCCGCGCCGATGAAGACGACCTTGTCCTTGAGCCCCGCGAACGACAGCAGGGAGTCCTTGATGCGGATGCGGTTCTGGCTGTCGACGCTGACGCATTCGATGAGTTCGCCGAGGTTGCTGAGGAAGCCGGCCAGAGCGGAGTTGGTGAGGGAGGCGTCGCGCAGGGCCTCGGTGCGGCGGTCGAATTCGGGCGGGCTGAACACCTCGATGCAGTTGCGCTGGGTGAGGCTGGGCATGGCGTAGACCTCTTCCGGCCTGCCCATGCGTTCGAACCAGCTCGTCGGGATCGTCAGGCGCCGTTTCGGGTCCAAACGATGGTCGGCACGCCCGAACATGGGCTTGACAGCCCTGGGGCGAACCTCCGCTTGGATTGGCATTGTGGTGGGATTTTCTGACATTACGTCCCTTTTGACGACATCATTACACACTTCGCCACACCAAATGTAAAGCACAAAATCGCAAAAAAGTGAAAAAAGTGCATTTTTTTTGGCTCGGGGGCCCCGGGGGGCGGTGCCCCTGGGCTTCGATAGAGAAATAATGGTGTGGCTGAGCTTGGCGAGAGGGGGCGCTGGCCGTCGTTCCGGCCCTCTTGCGAATTGCCGCCGGGGGGCGGTGCCTCAAACAGCGAGAGTTGGAATGCTGGAATCATGGAATGGTGGAAGACCGTACGCCGATCCTCGCGTCATATCCGGAGTCTCTCTCGGCCGAACCACCCGCAGGGAGAACGTACACGGGTCGCGTTCCATCCCTGTACTGGTGATGCCTGCCGTACGGCGATTCACCGGCGAAAGGGCTCTCTGACGACCCATTCTCCATCATTCCAGTATTCCAACCTTCCATCTTCCGCAATCTAGGGGGAAACGCATCTTGCTGGAACGGGCGGTCTTCTGGTATCATCTGCGCGCATTGAGTGCAGTTCTGATTTCGGGGAGGACATCCCGGTGGCTGCATTCTCAACGGGAACTCGAGATGAAATCATTCGGCATCGACAAGATCATGCAGCTCCTTCCGCACCGCTACCCCTTCCTGCTGGTGGATCGGGTGCTGGAGACGGAGGGTGGCACGCACCTCGTGGCGATCAAGAACGCCACGTTCAACGAACTTTTCTTTCAGGGGCATTTCCCCGGCTATCCCGTGATGCCCGGCGTGCTCCAGATTGAGGCGATCGCTCAGGCGGCGGGGTTGATGATCCTCAGCAACATGGACACCGTGCCGGACTTCGACACGATCCTGCTCTCCGTGGACGGCGCGAAGTTCCGCCGGATCGTCCAGCCGGGCGACCAGCTCCGCATCGAGACGAAGCTCATCAGCAATCGCCGCATGATCGCCAAGATCCACGGCGCGATCACGGTCAACGGCGAAAACGCGGCCGAGGCGACGATGATGTTCATGCTCGTGCCCAAGGCCTCTCGCTCGGGCGAGAAAAAAGACGACAAGTAGGGTTTCGACAGGACGCCATGACCACCATCCATTCCACGGCCGTCATCGAGGACGGCGCGCAGCTCGGCCGGGACGTCGTCGTCGGCCCTTATGCCGTCATCGGCCCCGACGTGGTCGTCGGGGACGAATGCAAGATCTTCGCTCACGCGATGGTCAGCGGCCGCACGACGCTGGGGGCGGGCTGCGAAGTCCATCCCTTCGCGCACATCGGCGGCAAGACGCAGGATCTGAAGTTCGACGGCGGGGCCACCTACGTCGAGGTCGGGGAGCGCACGGTGATGCGCGAATACGTGACGATCAACTGCGGGACGCGTGACGGGGAGGTCACGAAGGTCGGTAGCGACTGCCTGCTCATGACGTACGTCCATCTTGCGCACGGGTGCGTCTTCGGCGACCACGTCATCGTCTCGAACGCCACGCAGTTCGCCGGCGAGGTGACGGTGGAGGACCATGCCACGGTCAGCGGCCTCTGTGCCGTGCACCAGTTCTGCCGGATCGGCTGCCATGCGATGATCGGGGCCGCTTCCCTGATCGTGCAGGACGCGGCGCCGTACTTCATCACGAGCGGCAATCCGTCCGCGGCTGCCGCCATCAACCTCGTCGGTCTGACCCGGCGGGGCTTTTCCGAGGAGACGCGGCGCGTCCTGAAATCGGCGCACAAGCTGCTTTGCCGTTCGGGGCTGAACGTGAGCGACGCGCTCGCGGAGATCGGGAAGACGCTGCCCGATCTTCCGGAGCTCGCCCATCTCGTCGAGTTCTTCAAGACAACCCAGCGCGGTGTGATCCGATGAACGCCTTCCGATCCTTCGGCCTTGTCTATGCCGTGGCCGCCAGCGCGGCGACCGTGCTCGCGCAGACGCCTGCCGCGGCTTCTCCGGAGCCTGCGGCGGCTCCGGCGTCCGCCTCGGTCCGCACCGCCGAGAGCGAGGACTTCCTCCTGTTCAACTTCGAGCAGGTGGACATCAGGCTCTTCACCCAGATCGTCGGCACCTTCACCGGCCGGCGCTTCGTGGTGGCCGAGGACGTGGCGGGCAAGATCACGGTCGTCTCGCCCAAGGTCTCGCGCGAGTCGGCCTATCCGCTTTTCGTGGGCGTGCTGGAGTCTTCGGGCTTCACCGTGCAGCGGGAGGGGGAGATCGACCGCATCGTGCGGCTTCCCGAGCGCAAGACGGGCATGGGCGCGATCGTCGCCGACGGCGACGAGAAGCCCCGGTACGGGCTCGTCACGCGCATCATGCATCTGGAGCACGTGAACGCGAGCGAAATGCGCAAAATGCTCGAGGCGCACCTCCAGCGCAAGGATTCCGTGAGCGCGCTGGACGAGACGAACCATCTGATCCTCACGGACACGGCGGAGGGGGTGCAGCGCGTCGAGGACCTGGTGAAGCATCTCGACAAGCCCGGCATGGCGCGCGTCATGGAGGTCATCCCGCTCGAGCACGCGGACGCCGTGGCGCTGGCGCGGCAGATCGGCGCGGCATATGCGCAGACGCAGAGCCGGGCCGAGCAGCTTCTCACGCGCATTCCCGGGGCCGATGGCCCGGCGCAGGCCGTCTCGGCCATGAGCGCGCCCACCATCGTCTCCGCGGAGCACGCCAACCGACTGATCGTCACGGGCACGGCGAAGCAGGTCGAGCAGATCCGCGAGCTGAT
>JAAZAI010000439.1 GCA_012514445.1 Lentisphaerota bacterium | reverse complement strand
GCGCAGGCCGGAAGGAGGGCGCGCAGGCCCTGCGCGCCGAAGCGAACGGAGAAGTAAGCATGTGCGGCATTCCAATCAAATGCTCGGACTCTGCCACTGCGGCGGCCAAGGGCCTGGCCGCCCTACCCCGCGAAGGCGAAGCGCATGCCGTCGGCCTCGGAGACGACGATGCCCTTGATGAGCTGGAAGAGCGGTTGCGGTAGAGACCGATCATTTTCGTGCCGTAGTCGGCGGGAATCGTCTTCTGTTCGAGCAGCTTGTCCATCACCTGGTTCTTCAGCGAGGCGACGGACGGCGCGTCCATGCCCTTGAACGGGTGCAACGTCCGCTCCGCGATTCGCTCCGAAAATCAATTGCGATCGACTCCGAAAAATACTATTGGATTACTCGTTTAAATGATATTGAAAGAATCCGAAAAATGATGTTATAGTTTCCGCCATGCAAGACAACCTGATCTCCAGCATCAAGAAGAACTATCATCCGCGCCTTGTGGACCGGCGGCTTGCCGAGCTGCTGAAGACCTTTGGGAGCGTCCTGATCACGGGTCCGAAATGGTGCGGGAAGTCCTGGACGGCAGGCAAGGCATGTTCCTCCGCCGCGTTCATCGACGAAGGGGACAATGCGGCGCGCGCGATGATCCTGCCCGAATCCGTCCTCGAAGGCCCGACGCCTCGCCTCGTCGACGAGTGGCAGGACGCCCCGAAGCTCTGGGATGCGGCGAGACGGCTGGTCGATGTCCGTCGCAAACCCGGACAGTTCATCTTCACGGGCTCAACCACTCCGCCGCGACAGGCAACCACCCACTCGGGGACGGGGCTTTTCGCCCGCCTTCATTTGCGAACGCTCTCGCTCGCCGAATCGGGCGATTCCACGGCCTCTGTCTCCCTCGCGGCGTTGTTCGAGGAGAACGGACGAATCACGCCCCAGTCATCGTCCCTCGACTTCCGGAAGGCGCTGGGACTCATCTGCGCCGGTGGCTGGCCGGCAAGGTTATGGCTCGAGGGGAGTTCGGCCGGCGCCATCGCCAGGGAATACGTGAAGTCCATTGTCGAGGCGGATATTTCCCGGGCCGATGGCATCAGCCGAAACCCCTCGCTGGTGTCGTTGTTCCTCCGCTCCCTGGCCCGCAACTCCGCCACAACCGTCAAGGCGACCACGTTGCGGCAGGACATTTCCGCCCTAGAGCCAGAAGGCGCGATCTCCGAACAGACGGTACGGGCTTACGCGGAGGCCTTGAAAGGCATCTTCGTTCTGGAGGAGCAACCCGCCTGGGTTCCCTCGTTGCGCTCCAAGAAGCGCGTCCGCCTGTCGCCCAAGCTGCACTTCGCCGATCCTTCGCTGGCGGCTGCGGCGCTGGGGGCGGGGCCGAAGCTGCTGGAACAAGACATCCGAACGGCGGGATTCCTTTTCGAGAGCCTCTGCCACCGCGATCTGTGCGTCTACGCCTCGACGCTGGGCGGAACCGTCCACCACTATCAAGACGACGCCGGCCTCGAAGTGGACGCGATCGTCACGCTGGAGGACGGCCGCTGGGGCGCGTTCGAAGTCAAGCTGGGGACTTTCGAGTTCGACAAGGCCGCCGCGAACTTGCTGCGCCTGAAAGACAAGCTCGCCTCCGAAGCCCCCGCTCCGACTTTCCTCGGCATTCTCACCGCCTCCGGCGGCATCGCCCACACGCGTCCAGACGGGATCACGATCATTCCACTCGACTGCCTGGGCGCCTAGAGCAGCGTCAACGCGCCGACGACCGCGCCGAGGACATAGCCGAGAACCTGGATCGCCCCGAGATGCTGCGCCGCGACTTCGTTGACGGAGACTGCAACACCGAACCGCAACTCGGGCAGAAGAGCGCGGCATCGCCCGAGGGCTTGCCGCATTTCGGACAGTTGCGCGCCGCGCCGCCAAGGCGCCCGCCTTCGATCATGGCCGCCCCGGCGCACTTCCTGAACTCCGACGAACGGCTCCACTTGAGGAGCTAGGAAGGCAGCCCGAGCCTTCGCAGGTCTTTCCGTTTCCATATCGGTAATGGAGCGTAATGAGAGCGTCGTTAATGAGAGTTGACCAAGGCAATCTGGAATGCTATATTCTCGAATAACAACCGAGAACAACTGGAATTCTGTTAGGAGGTTGACGACTTGAAAAAAACTGTCGTAGAAGATGTAATGAGCGTCACCGAGGCCTCCAGATGGCTCAAAATCCCCCGCTCGACTTTGTACAAGCTCTGCATGGATGGCGAAGTTCCGTCGGCCAAG
>JAAZAI010000438.1 GCA_012514445.1 Lentisphaerota bacterium | reverse complement strand
TGGAGGGTCTCGCGTGCGTGCTGGTCGAGCCGAACGTCCCGGCCGATCCCGAGCGGCGCTGGTTCTGGCGGGCGCGTTTCTTCGGCGCATTCCCCTTTGTGGATCTCGCGTTGCTCAAGCGGGGCTGGCATGTCGCGCACGTCGCGGTTGACGAGCTGTACGGCTCGCCGGAATCGAACCGCCGCTTCGACGTGCTGCACGCCTTTCTCGCCTCCCTCGGCTTCAACCGGAAATGCGCGCTGGCGGGCTTCAGCCGGGGCGGTCTCGACTCCTTCAACTGGGCTGTGAGAAACCCCGCCAAGGTGAGTAGCCTCTATCTGGACAACGCCGTCTGCGATTTCAAGAGCTGGCCCGGGGGCAAAGGCCGAGGCCCCGGCGACTCCGCGTCCTGGCAGCGCTGCCTGGCCGCCTGGGGCTTCACCGAGGCGCAGGCGCTGGCCTTCGAAGGCAATCCCGTCGACAACCTCAAGCCGCTCGCCGACGTGCGCATCCCCTTGCTCCTCGTCTGCGGCGACGCCGACGAGGTCGTGCCGCCGGATGAGAACTCCGCCATCGTCGAGCGCCGCTACCGCGACCTTGGCGGCGACATCGAGATCATCCACAAGCCCGGCGCCGGCCACCATCCTCACAGCCTCGTCGATCCACAGCCCATCGTCGACTTCATCCTCCGCCACCGTTGAGGCATTCGATCGGAGACCGACGGCGGAAAAGTCCGTTTCCGGCGATTTTTCTTTTTTATCGGCACCATCTCCGCGCTAGGGTTGCGCGTGGATGCGGAGCCGAAAGACGCGGGATTGCGATGGATTAACGCTTGACAATAAGAACGAGTGAAGGCAGGATATCAAGCAAGCGGGAGGTTAAAGAATATGCGAATCGTGATTACTTTATTCGTCTGGTCTGTTGTTGCATCTGCTGTAGCATTTGCTGGTATGAACGACTGCGTTCATTGTGGCGCATCCACACACACAAGCTCCTATTGCAACAGGCGGCCAGAAGGAAGTATCAACCCCAAGGGCATGGTGTTAAAAAACGGAAGATGGGTAAGCCCTGGAAAATCGCCACTCTCTGGTCGGACCAATCGCGATGACGCGGAGAAAAAAGCTCCCAACAACATTCCAATTTCTCCAGTCCCCGAGCAGGCCTCTTCACCAGCCAGCAACCGCGACAACAGCCGACTGGCTGCAGAGCAGCAGAGATCGCTACAATCAAACCAGACTTCGCAAAGGTTGCTCCATCAGTTTAAGGCGACT
Source organism: Lentisphaerota bacterium (assembly GCA_012514445.1). Lineage (GTDB taxonomy): Bacteria > Verrucomicrobiota > Kiritimatiellia > RFP12 > UBA3636 > JAAZAI01. Next base: position 670 of record JAAZAI010000438.1, on the reverse strand, counting down.
GACCAGGCCCTGGCCGAAAGTAAGGAGCAACTTGCCGAAAGTATTAAACAAAACGATGATCTCAAGGCCCAAATACTAAACCTTGAAAAACAAGTTGAGACGCTTAAGCAGCAGTCGGCATACTACGAAAAATACGCCAGAACGTTACGTAATCAGTTGGGGTTGAAACCAGAAGACTTCAAAAGCTTTCAACCCAACGAATAACTGTCAGAAGTGTGTGGACTGGCCTCTTTATCGGGCATGTGACTCCTTTGTCGATCCAGGGCCGCAGTCGCGCATGACGAAGAGCTTTCTGATCATCCAGAAGACGCCTTTGTCGACGAAGGCCTACTCGGCCCGGGCAAAAGCGGCAATGCGATCAAGGTCGTCGATGCGCGTCATCACGACGCCTGTGTTTCGGATCTGGTCAAACATCGCTTCGGCCACTTGAATATTGGTCGGTTCATCGTGCGGCATCTGAACCGCGAAGAGCATGCGGTGGAGGTCGTAGTCCATCGCTTTCAAATGGGAGAGTTTCGCGAGCCATTCATCGCCGTGCATGGTGATCGCCGTGGGCTTGTCTCTCGCCAAATCAAGCGGCTTGATGGCCCGGAAATCTTTTCCATCGCTTTCTCCCATGCGAAGCAACGGGAACGGCACCTCGTAGAGCTCGTTTCCGATTGATCCGCTT
>JAAZAI010000437.1 GCA_012514445.1 Lentisphaerota bacterium | reverse complement strand
GGGGGCCGGCGCGACGGCGCCGTCCATCGTCGCCATTGCGAGTTAGGCCAGGCGTGCGGCGGCGGCGGGATCGCGGAAGAGAACGGCGTCCTCGACGATGCGGCGACGGTCTTCGGGGATAGCGGCGTAGTCGGGTATGGCGGCGGGATTGACGATCGCCAGGTCGAGGCCGGCCGCAACGGCGTGGTGGAGAAAGACCGAATGAATCCAGCCTCGGAGCGCGTCGTTTCCGCGGAAGGCGAACGAGACGTTGCTGATGCCGCCGCTGGTGAGCGCGCCGGGAAGGTTTGCCTTGATCCAGCGCACGGCGTCGATGAAGTCCGCGGCGAGGCGGTCGTGTCCGGGGATCCCGGTGGCGATGGCGAAGACGTTGGCGTCGATGACGATCCGTTCGGGCGGGATGCCGTTCGCGACGAGCAGGCGGTAGCTTCGCTCCGCGATGTCGCGGCGGCGCTCCGGCGTGTCGGCCTGGCCCTTTTCGTCGAAGCACATCACGAGCGGGCAGGCGCCCAGGCGGTGGATCTCGCGGGCGCGGCGGAGGAACTCGGATTCGCCGTCCTTGAGGCTGATGGAGTTGACGATGCCGCGGCCTTGCAGGCATTCGAGACCGGCGACGAGCGTCTCCCAGTTCGAGGAGTCGACCATCACGGGGACGTCGGCGAGGCCGGGTTCGGCGGCGCAATGGTCGAGGAATCGGCGGATGGCGGCGGGCGCGTCGAGCATGGGGTCGTCCATGTTGACGTCGATGACGGCGGCGCCGGCGGCGACTTGTGCGCGGGCGATCTCGACGGCTTGCGCGAAGTCCGATTCCTTGACGAGGCGGAGGAAGCGTCGCGACCCCGCCACGTTGGTGCGCTCGCCCACGTCGACGAGCGGGTGGGGGCCGGGCGGGACGTTGAGTCGTTCGAGTCCGGAGAAGGCGGCTCCGGCGGGTGGGCGCGGTGCGCGCGGCGGGGTGGCGGCGCCGCGGACGGCCTCGGCGATGGCCCGGATGTGGTCGGGCGTGGTGCCGCAGCAACCGCCGACGATGGAGAGGACGCCATCGCGGAGCAGCGGTTCGAGTTCTTGGCGCATGATCGCCGGTGTCTGCGCGTAGTCGCCGAAGGCGTCCGGGAGGCCGGCGTTGGGGTGGGCGGAGACGGGGCAGGGGGCGACGGCCTGGAGGCGGCGGAGGGCGGGCGCGAGCTGGGCGGCGCCGAAGCCGCAGTTGAGGCCGATGGCGAGGAGGCCCGGCGCATGGGCGACGGCGGCGCAGAAGGCCTCGACCGTCTGGCCGGTGAGGAGCCGGTCCGCGCTGGCGAGCGAGGCGGAGACGATGACGGGGGACGTGGCGCCACGGGCTTCGAATTCGAGCGCGGCCGCGTAGAGCGCGGCCTTGGCGTTGAGCGCGTCGAAGACCGTTTCGACGAGCAGTGCGTCGGCGCCGCCGTCGAGGAGTCCGCGGATTTGCGTGCGATAGGCCTCGGCGAGTTCACGGAAGCGGACGTTGCGGTGGGCGGGATCGTCGGCGTAGGGCGAGAGGGAGGCGGACTTGCCGGTGGGGCCGATGCTGCCGCAGACGAAGCGCGGGCGGTCCGGTGTGGAGAAAGCGTCGGCCTCGCGTCGGGCGATCGTGGCGCCGGCG
>JAAZAI010000052.1 GCA_012514445.1 Lentisphaerota bacterium | reverse complement strand
TTGCACAAGCTTCGCCCATTGATCCAGGGTTGCGAGTGTGCTTTCTATATCAATTTCTTCAGAACCATTTAATCCTTGGGCACAAAGGAGGTTCATTAGAGCGATGTCGATATTCTGCAATTTTTCAGATGGAAGAGAAATCAACTCAGCAAAGCTTTGGGGAGCCTTAGCTTCCCTGAGCTTGAAAATGGCAAACGCACTGATTCCCAAGGTGATTGCAATTCCCAGTGCTATGGCTATGTATCTTTTTCTCATTATTGTCAATCCGAATGTTCTTGATGTTGCCGTTTGCGCCCATTCTAACATTGTCCCTGTGATGAGCGCCCCGTCAACCAGCACCCACCTCGCCCAGAAGGATGACTCTTCATGTGGGTCAATATATACCCGCTCGGCGGCCCATGTCAATCGGCAAATGACCGGGACCTGCGGTTCTAGATGCTCGTGGGGAGGGCGATACAGTCCCCGTCGACTGCCCGATCCCGTGAGGGGGTGCATGGGGCGTGTTCCTCCTCATACTCGTACACGTACTCTTACACGCCAATCCGGGATTCAAGACAAGATTCGAGTGTAAGAGTAGGTGTAAGAGTACGGCAGACGCGGAAATCCAACACCCACACTCCAAAACCCGCACACGCTTTCAACCAACCTCTGCGACTGACCGATGACAACGCGGGGGCACTCGACGCTGGACTCGGCAGAAACGTTTGCGGTAGAATGACGACATTCCGCATGTTGATGAAATAGACCCGCCTGAGGCACGACAACGAAGGAAAACGACCATGAGACCCGACGCCTTGTCACGTTGTGAAATCCTGACGATGGCGTTCATGCCCAAACGAAACCTGCCCATGTCCACCTTTCGATCATTCATCCTCCTCGCGATCCTCCTCGCCATGACACTGAACACCCTCTCATCCCCCGTCAAGCTCATCTGGGACACGGATTTCATGAGCGATTGCGACGACCCCGGCGCCCTGGGCATGCTCCACGCGCTCGCGGACAACGGCGAAGTCGAAATCCTCGCCACCTTCTCCTCGGGCCGCTTCGCCTACAGCCCCGCCGCCATCGACGCGGTCAACACGTACTACGGACGCGGCCACATCCCCGTCGCCACCACGAAGGATCCGACCGCCGTGAGCATCGCGGGAAGCTACGCGCAACACCTGGCGCAGAACTTCCCCCACGACACGCCCATGGACTCCTCCGTCCCCGACGCCGTCGACGCGTACCGCGAACTGCTCGCCGGACAGGCGGACCACAGCGTCGTCATCGTCACGGTGGGCTACGCCACCAACCTCAAGAACCTGCTGGCCTCGGGTCCCGACCGCCACAGCCCGCTCGACGGCACGAATCTGATCACGGCGAAGGTGGTCAAATGGGTCAACATGGGCGGCAACTTCGAGGACTACGAGAACAACGACACGAACGTCAACTGGACGCGCGACAAGGTCTCCGCCGTCACCGCCATCCGCAACTGGCCGACCGAGATCGTCTTCAACGGCCGTGAAATCGGCCATCTGATGCGGGCCGGCGCACGGCTATCGCAAACACCCGCCACGAATCCCGTCCACGCCGCCTACAAGCAGTTCTTCGGCGGAACCGCCAAAGACCAGCATTGCGCCGACCCCAGCGCCACGCTCTACGCCGTGCGCGGTCTCGGCCCGGACGCCCGGAAATACTGGGCGCTCGACTTCGGGAGAATCCAGATCAACGACGATGCCACGTTCGTCTGGAGCTCCGGCGCGACGGGCCCGCGCACCGAATCGCGCATGGTCTCCGCGCGCACCCGGCCTGACATCGGCCTCATGACGCTCGACGAAGTCGATGAAATTGTCGAGTACCTGATGATCCAGGCACCACTCGGCGCGCTGCCGGACGCGCCGTCGGCGCCCTCGACCTGCACAGCCGAAACGAACGCGACCGTGCGGGGACTGATCACGCTCACATGGGCGCCCTGCACCGTCGCGCACCCCGCAAGCTGGGTGGCTGGCTACGAAGTCCGCCGCGACGGCGCGCTCGTCGGCAAGGCGCTCGGGCCCCGGTTTGTCGACACGGTCGCGGCGACGGGCGACTACGTCTACCGCATCCAAGCCTACACGCCATCGGGCGTCCTGGGCGAAGCACTTGAGGTCCCAGTCCACGTCGAACGGGTCGCCGAAATGCCCTGAGAGCACCACCCTCTTTCCGGCAAGCGCAAACCTAGATCAGTAATCATTCATCCAGCCATGCCCACCATCCAAGCCACCCTCTCCCGCAAGCTCGACAACCCGGCCCAGGAACAGCTCGCGCTGGGCCTCTCCTCGGCGACCGCCAAGATCCTCGGCAAGTCCGAGGACTATGTGCAGGTCATCGTCTCCGACGGCGCCGTCGCCACCTTCGCCGGCAAGCGCGTCGACGACAGCGCCTTCGTCCGCGTCTACAGCATCGGCGAATACAAACCCGACGCCTGCAAAAAACTGAGCGCAGAATACGCCGCGCTCTTCCAGAAGGCTGGCATCGCGCCGGAGCGCCTCTACATCAACTTCTGCGTGCAGACCGGCCCCAACTGGGGGTGGAACGGCACGACCTTCTGACCCGACGTTCTGTCCGCGCTACCAAGTCTGGACAGCGAGCAGGTCATGGGTGTAGAATGACGCCGTTCCGGTGAGGCATGCCCTGGCCGACCAGTCTGTCAAACGCAATCCAAAAGGAGACGCCCATGAGACACAATGTGCTGAGCTTCTGTGCTTTTCTGACGATGGCGTTCACCGCCGGCTCGGGACTTTCCGCCGGCATGGCCGGCGATGCCGAGGCAGCCTCACATGGCGACGAAGCCGCTTTTCCACAGCTCGTCGCGGAGACCGAGATCAAGGCGGATGATTTCGTCTTCCGCCAATACAACCTCGGCGTGCTCTCGCACTACTCCTACCTCATCGGCAGCGGCGGCGAAGCAATGATCGTAGACCCCGCCCGAGACATCGGTAAGTATTTGGAGGACGCCAAGGCTCTCAATCTCAAGATCACCCGGGTCTACATGACGCACTCGCACGCCGACTTCGTCGCGGGCCATGCGGAACTCGCCAAGGCCTGCGGTGCCAAGATCATCGCCAACGAGGCCACTCAGGCCGGCTACCCCCACAAGCCGGTCAAGGACGGCGACACCATCGCGTTCGGCAACGTCCGCGGCGTAGTCGTGACCACGCCGGGCCACACGCCCGACGGCACTTGCCTCTACGTTCACCACCCGGCCTCGGCACCCGATCCCGACTTCGTGCTGACCGGCGACACGCTCTTCATCGGCAGCGTCGGACGCCCCGACCTCATGGGCGAGGGCATGACAGCGGCCGCGCTAGCCCGCATGGGCTTCGATTCCTGGAACCAGAAACTCTCGAAGCTGCCCGACGCCACGAAAATCTTCCCGGCCCATGGCGCGGGCTCGCTCTGCGGCGCGCATCTCAGCGACAAGCCCGTCTCCACCATCGGGGAGCAGCGCCTCGAGAATCCCTACATCCAGCACAAGGATCTCAACGCCTACGTCATGGCGGTCATCGACGGTCTGCCCGAGGCGCCTCAGTACTTCAAGCACAACGCGAAGATGAACCATGACGGCCCGCCTCTCGTGGACTGGGACAAGGTCGTCCCGCCCGCGCTGGCCCCGGCCGAGGTAGATGCGCTCGCGAAGGGCGGTGCCTGGATCATCGACGCCCGCGACGCGGCCCCCTTCTCCGCCGGTCATCCCGCCGGCGCGATCAACATCGGCATCCGCGGCCGCTTCGAAACCTGGACTGGCATCATGATCCCCTGGGGCGCGAAGTTCGTGCTCGCCGGCTCTGACGAAGATGTTCTCGAGTCCGCCTTCCGCCTGAAGCGCATCGGCTACGACGCACCCGCGGGCTTCCTCAAGGGCGGAGCGGAGGCCTGGGCTCAGGCAAGCCTCCCCGTGAACACGATCAAGCTCGTCAAGCCCGCCGATCTCCACCGGCAGATGCAGGACGGCACCGCGCCGATCATCGTCGACGTACGCCTTCCCGCCGAATGGATGGGGCTGCGCATCGGCAACGTGCTGAACATTCCGCTCAACGCGCTCTTCACGGAAAGCAAACGCCTCGCAAAGGATCTGCCGGTCCTGACTGTCTGCAACTCAGCCTACCGTTCGAGCATGGGCGCGGCAGTGCTGCTGAAGCAGGGCTTCACCGACGTCTACAACATGGAAGGCGGAAGCGAGGCGTGGATCGAGGCGGGGCTCCCCACTTTCGGCGCAACCCCCGGTACCCAAGGGGCGACCGCACCCACCGTGCGGGCCGTGCGGCTCCCGGAGCGCCTCTCCGCTGACGAACTCAAGCGGATGATAATGGACATGCCCGGCACGTTCGAGATGGTCGACATCCGTCCGGCGGCGCAGTTCGCGGACTACAACCTGCCGGGCGCGATGAACGCGGACGTCGCCGACGTGATCGCGAATCCTGCCTACCTTGTCGGTCCGGCGCCGCTTGTCCTGCTCGACCGGGATGGATCCATCGCCATGGCCGTCGGCGGCATCCTCTCGCAGAAGTCGCCCCGCCCGATCAAAGTCCTCTACGGAGGCCTCGAGGCCTATTGGCGCGACTCCTCAGCCCCGGCACCAGTCCCCGCAGCCTCTGCTCCGGCCCTCGCGCCAGCCCCGATCCGGGCGCCCGCGCCGTCGACACCCGCCCCGGCAAAGCCGGCAGCACCCAAGAAAAAAAGCGCGGGGTGCTGACATGAATTCCGTCAACGGCAACAACGGTCACCGGCCGTTTTCAAACCCCTATCTGGCCGGCATGCTCCTCGGGGGTGCGCTGCTGGCCTCGTTCGTTCTGCTCGGCGCTGGGCTTGGCGCCTCAGGCGGCATCGCCCGCATTGGCGCGTCCCTGTCAAGCAGCATCGCACCAGTCCATACGGCGGCCAGTGAATATTTCGGTGCCTGGGGTGAACGCCCGCTACGCTACTACCTCGTCTTCATGCTCGGCGGAACTTTCCTCGGCGGACTGATCTCCGCGCTGATGGCGAACCGAATGCGCCTGCAAGTGGAACGCGGCCGCACCTGCTCCGCGAGCCGGCGGCTGTTCTTCGCGCTCGTCGGCGGCGTACTCGCGGGCTTCGCCAGCCGCTTGGCCCAAGGTTGCACATCAGGGCAGGCACTCAGCGGCGGCGCGCTGCTCCTCACCGGCAGCCTCGTTTTCATGATGTGCGTTTTCGCCAGCGGCTTTGCTGCGGCTTGGTTCGTCAGGAGGCAATGGCATGATTGACACCTTCTACAACCTCGACGCGCTGGGCACCCCCCAGGCGTTCCTGCTTGCGCTGCTCATCGGCATCGGATTCGGTTTTGCTCTGGACCGGGCCGGATTCAGCAGCTCGCGCCGGCTCGCCGGCGTGTTCTACTTCACCGACATGGCAGTCGTCAAAGTGATGTTCACGGCGATGCTCACGGCGATGCTGGGCCTCTCGTACCTGTCGGCTGCCGGATGGCTCTCCTTCGACCGGGTTTTCCTGATGCCCACGATCTACGGGGCGCAGGTCGTCGGCGGACTGATCTTCGGCGTCGGCTTCGTCATGGGCGGCTGGTGCCCCGGCACGGCGGCCTCGGGAGCGGCCTCCGGCAAGATCGACGCCGTTGTCTTTCTCGCTGGGGCCGTGGGGGGGAGCATCCTCTTCAACGAACTCTTCCCGCTCGTAAAACCGCTCTACTCTCTGGGTGACCGTAGCCTACGGTTCATTTACGAGGATCTGGGCGTCACGCGCGCAATGTTCGCCCTCGGATTAACCACCGTCGGCGTGGTGGTGTTCTGGCTTTGCGAGTGGGTGGAGAAACTCCGCAACGGACGATCGCCCTACCTTGGATCCCCGTTCCTCAAGGCCTTCAGCGTCGCGTACATCGCGGCAGCCGCCGGGCTTCTGATCCTCGAGCCAGGTCCCAACGCCGCCGTCGCAGGCACGAGTGGCGCGGCGGCCGCGGAGTCCGATCTTCTGGCTGCCCTCGACCGTGCCGACGACCACGTCGAACCCGAGGAACTCGCGGATCGGCTGATGGCCGGCGAGCCCGGCCTGACGGTGGTGGACGTCCGGCCCGTCGACGAGTATGCCGCGTTCCACATCCGCGGCGCCATCAACGTTCCGCTTGCCGCACTCGCTCAAGAGCTTGAATCTCGGAGGAACGTGGGCGCGATCATCCTCTACTCAAACGGCATGACGCATCCCGCTCAGGCTCGCGATTCGCTCCAGCGACAGGGCTTTGCCAACGTCTTCATCCTCACCGACGGACTCGTCGGCTTCCGAGCCCGCTGCCTCATGCCCGTGTCGCTGCGCGCGGAGCCGCTGGATTCCGCCGCCGCGGCCCGCGTCAATGCCTGGCGCGCCTACTTCTCGGGCGGCGGAGCCGCCGCAGCCGCGAGCGCGACGCTTCCAGCCGGAGCCGCCGTGCCGAAGCTCGTCGACACGGCGTGGCTCGCCGACCGGTTGAGCGCGTCGAATGTGAAGCTGATCGACCTGCGCCCTCAGCCGGATTATAACACCGCGCACATTCCAGGCTCGCTGAGCCTGAACGTGGAGAGCCTTCGGGGCAACATCGGTGGCGTCCCCTCCATGCTGCTGCCCGCATCGATGCTCGCCGCACAGTTCTCGTTGATGGGCCTCGAGCCGCCCGACACGGCGGTGCTGATCGTCGGTGACAAGCTCCACGACGCCACGCTGGCGGCGATGGCGTTCGAGCGCCTCGGGCACCGGGGTTATGCCATTCTGGCGGGAGGGTTCACGAAATGGCTTGCGGAGAGTCGTCCGGTCGATGCCGTACTTCCGCACGCCCGCGCGTCCAACTACCCTTCGCCGGAACCTCCCAACGCCTTCACGGCGGACTACCGCGAAGTCGCTGCCGCCATCGGCAAGCCCGGGATCGTCATCCTCGACGTGAGACCGGCTGCATATTACTCGGGCGAAAAGTCCGACGAAGCTCGCGCCGGCCACATCCCCGGCGCCATCAATCGGCCTTATACAGAAGACGTGGATAAATCGGCCTCGTTCAAACCGACCGAGGAACTCGCCGCCGCCTACAGCGCATTGATCCCCGACAAGCAAACTCAGGTCATCGTCCACTGCCGCACGGGGCATCAGGCCAGCCAGACGTTCTTCGTCCTCAAGCATCTGCTCGGGTACGCCGACGTCCGCTGGTACGATGCCGGCTGGACGGAATGGGCGACGAAGCTCGAGCTGCCTGTCGAACGCTGATCTCACCTTTCGACACAGCCTACGAATTCACACAATCCCCCCTTGAATCTCGAACCCTGCCAGAGGCATGCCGACCCGTCAGCCAACACCTTGCGCGATCGGCTCGTCGCGCGCCTGCTCGACGAACGGACGCCCGACGGCCTTTGGGAGGGGTGCCTCTCGTCGAGCGCCCTCTCCACCGCCGTGGCGGCTTTCGCCCTGCACCATCTCGACCCCGTCGCGCACCGTCCCGCCGTGGATCGCGCCCTGCTCTGGCTCGTCAACCATGCCAACGCCGACGGCGGCTGGGGCGACACCCCTCGGAGCCGGAGCAACGCCAGCACCACCCTGCTCTGCCGAGCCGCGCTGAGCGTGGCCGATCCCGCCGATGAAGCCGCCATCGCGGTGCGCGACGCCGCCGACGCCTGGGTCGCCCGCGCGGCTGGATCGACGCACCCCGATGCGATCGCCGCGCTGGTGCTGACCTGCTACGGAAGCGACCGGACGTTCTCCATTCCCATTCTCGTGATGCTCTCGCTCGCGGGGTTGCTGGGCCCCGATGAGCAGGCGTGGCGGCGTCTGCCGCAGCTGCCATTCGAACTGGCCGCGCTGCCGTCATCCTGGTACCGCTTCGTCGGCCTGCCCGTCGTCAGCTACGCCCTGCCGGCCCTGATCGCAATGGGCCTCCTGCAACACCGCCGCCACCCGAGCCGGCTGCCCGGCATTGCCTGGCTTCGCAACGCGATCACGCCCGCCGTCATGTTCAAGCTCGCACGCATCCAGCCTGCCTCCGGCGGATTTCTCGAAGCCGCGCCGCTCACGGGCTTCGTGGCGCTGTCTTTGGCCGCCGCGGGCGAGACCGATCATCCCGTCGTGCTGAAGGCACGCGAATTCCTCCTCGGCACCGTCCGTCCCGACGGGAGCTGGCCGATCGACACGAACCTCAAGACTTGGGTCACGACGCTCGCCGTGCAGGCGCTGGCGGACGGCGACGGCCTGTCCGCGGAACATCGCGCAGCGCTTGAGCCCGTCCGCAATTGGCTGCTGCGCACGCAGCATCGCGTCCGCCATCCGTACACCGGCGCGGCGCCCGGCGGCTGGGCGTGGACCGATCTCTCCGGCGGCGTGCCGGACGCCGACGACACCGCCGGCGCGCTGCTGGCGCTGCGGGCGCTTGACCCCACGACGCGGGAGGCGCGCCGCGCGGCCGAGTCGGGCTTGCGCTGGCTACTGGCCTTGCAGAACCGCGACGGCGGCCTGCCGACCTTCTGCCGCGGCTGGGGCAGACTTCCGTTCGACCGAAGCTGTCCGGACCTGACCGCCCACGCGATCGCCGCGATGCAGGCGTGGCACGCCGACGTGTCCCCGACGCTGCGTCGACGGCTTGTGCGCGCGACGAAGCGCGCCGTGGGCTACTTGGCTCGTGCGCAGCGCACGGACGGAAGCTGGGCGCCGCTGTGGTTTGGCAACGAGTGGGTCGAAGGCGGCGAGAACCGAACCTACGGCACGGCGAAGGCCCTGCTCGGCCTCGTCCGCCTGCGCGGAGGACCGCTCGACGCGCGCGTCGCCCCGATGCTCGCGGCGGGCGCGCGCTGGCTGGAGCGCAACGTCAACGACGATGGCGGCTGGGGCGGCGGACCGGGCGCGCCCTCGACCGTCGAAGAGACGGCGCTGGCTGCGCAGGCTCTCTGTGCCATGTTGGACGCCCCTCCATCGCTCGTCGCCCGCGGCCTCGATTGGATTGCACAACACGAACCCCGCGACGGCGATACGGAGGCCGCGCCCATGGGTCTTTATTTCGCAAGCCTCTGGTACTGGGAGCGCCTCTACCCCCTGATCTACGCAACCGCCGCATTCAGGCTAAGCGATCGTTCTTGTCAATAGAAACACAATCTGCTAGATTCTCCCTCATCGATTTCACCTTCCACATTTCGAGGAAACCACCCATGAACAGCGAAACGATCCGCGTCACCCTCAACGAAGACGAGATGCCGAAGGCGTGGTACAACATCGCCGCAGACTTCAGCAAGCCGATGCTCCCGCCGGTGGACGCCTCCGGCAAGGCGGTTCCGCCCGAGGCTCTGGGCGCGATCTTTCCGATGAACCTCGTCGAGCAGGAAGTCAGCACCGAGCGCTGGATTCCCATTCCCGACGAAGTCCGCCACATCCTCTATCGCTGGCGCCCCACTCCGCTGCGCCGCGCCGTCGGCCTCGAACGCGCCCTCGGCACGCCCGCCAAGATCTACTTCAAGGACGAGTCCGTCTCGCCCGCCGGCAGCCACAAGACGAACACCGCCATCCCGCAGGCCTACTACAACAAGATCGCCGGCACGAAACGGATGACGACGGAAACCGGCGCCGGCCAGTGGGGCACCGCCCTGGCCCTCGGCTGCAAGATGATGGGCATCGACCTGCGCGTGTACATGGTCAAGATCAGCTTCACCCAGAAGCCGCTGCGCCAGCTCATCATGCGCACCTGGGGGGCGGAATGCCTCTCCAGCCCCACGACCCTCACGAAGGCCGGACGAGACGTGCTGGCGCGCTGGCCGGACACCGAGGGCAGCCTCGGCATCGCCATCAGCGAGGCCATCGAGGACGCCGTCTCCTCGCCCAACACGAAGTACGGCCTCGGCAGCGTGCTCAACCACGTGCTCCTCCACCAGACGATCATCGGCCTCGAGGCGAAGGAGCAGTTCAAGAAGATCGGCCTGTATCCGGACGTCATCATCGGCTGCGCGGGCGGCGGCTCGAACTTCGCCGGCATCTCGTTCCCGTTCATCGCCGACAAGATCGCCGGCTCCTCGAACCCGCGCGTCGTGGCCGTGGAGCCCGCAGCCTGTCCCAAGATGACGAAGGGCGTCTTCGCCTACGACGCCGGCGACGTCGCGATGATGACACCGCTGCTGCCGATGTACACGCTGGGCCACGAATACCAGCCCGCCGCGATCCACGCCGGCGGTCTTCGCTATCACGGCATGGCGCCGCTCGTCAGCCACGCAAGGCACGAGGGACTCCTCGAGGCCATGGCCCTGCCCCAGGTCGAATGCTTCGCCGCCGCGATGACCTTCGCCAACGCCGAAGGGTTGATCCCCGCGCCCGAAAGCTCGCACGCCATCGCCGCCGCGATCCGCGAGGCGAACGCCGCGAAGGAAGAAGGCAAGGAGAAGACCATCCTCTTCAACCTCTCCGGCCACGGCCTCCTCGATCTCTCGGGCTATCAATCCTACATGGAGGGCCGGCTGATCGACCACTACTTCGACGACGCCGATCTGAAGGAGTCCCTCGCCTGCATCAAAGATCTGCCCAAGCCGCCGCCCGGATATTAACGACGTGACAGCACCCCCGCTCCTCGTGTAGAATCACCGCATAGCCGACCGATCGAGCACGACGCATCCTCGTCGCGAAGCGGGCGGCATTCACACCGGCGCTCACGCCGAAGGAAGGAGCCACCATGACCTACAACATCGCCGTCATCGTCGGGAGTCTCCGCAAGGACTCCTACAACGCCCACCTTGCGAAGGCGCTGCTCCAGCTCGCGCCAAAAGACTTCACCTTCGTCTTCCCCGACATCGGCGCGCTGCCGTTGTACAACCAGGACGACGATGCGAACCAGGCTCCCGCCGTGCGGCAGCTCAAGAAGACCGTCGAAGCCTCGCAGGGACTGCTGTTCGTGACGCCGGAGTACAACCGCTCCATTCCGGGCGTGCTCAAGAACGCCATCGACCACGCGTCGCGCCCCTGGGGCCAGAATTCCTGGGCGGGCAAACCGGCCGGCGTGATCGGCATCACGATCGGAACGCTCGGCACCGCAATCGCGCAGCAGCACCTCCGCGCCGTCCTCACCCAGCTCGACGCCCCCGTCCTCTGCCAGCCGGAAGGCTATTGCATCTTCAAGGAAGGCTTCTTCGGCGCCGACGGCGCCCTCGACGAGGGCGATCGCAAATTCCTCCAACGCTGGATGGACGCCTTCGCCGCCTGGGTGCGCCGCCTCAACGCCTAAGGCGATGATCAAGCGATGGCTTCTGCTGATGGCGCCGCTCGTCGCCATCCCGGTCGCGGCAGTCGCACGCGTGGCGGCGTCGGTCGATACGTGGCCGATTTCCCGCGGCGACGCCGCGCTGAGCGGTACGACGCCCGCCCGTCCGCCCTCCAAGCCCGTCCTGCGCTGGCGCAACGAGGCGAAGGCGAAGCTTCTCGCCGCGCCGGTCATCCAGACGGGCACGGTCTACATCGCCGCCGCCGACGGAACGGTTGGCGCACTGGGGCTCCAGGACGGACGGACGCGCTGGACGTTCAAGGTCGAGGCGGGCGTCGAAGCCTCCCCGCTGCTCGCGGACGGGGTGCTCTATGTCGGCGACCTCGACGGCCGCCTGCATGCGCTCGACGCCGCCACGGGGCGGCGGCGTTGGCACTACGCCACGGAGGGCGCGATCATGGGCGGCCCCAACTGGGCGCCGGGCGATCAGCCGCTCGTTCTCGTGGGCAGCTACGACAACCGACTGCACGCCGTGGACGCCGCCACGGGCGAACGAGTCTGGATCTACGAAACCCAGAACTACGTGAACGGCATCCCCGCCGTCGGCGACGGCGTCGCGCTCGCGGGCGGCTGCGATGAACGCGTACACGTCGTCGCGCTTTCCAACGGCGCCGCCCGCGCGACGATCGCCGCAGGCTCCTACGTGGCCTCGTCGCCCGCCGTGCGCGGCCGCCAGGCGTACGTGGGGCACTATCAGGGCGAAGTGCTGGGGCTCGACATCGACCGCGGCGCCGTCGACTGGAGATTCCGCCCCGAAGGCGAGCCGGCGTTCTACGCCTCCGTCGCGGCGACCGCCACGCGCGTGGTGGCGGCGAGCCGCCAGGACGGCAGGGTGCATTGCCTCTCGCGCGACGACGGCGCGCTGATCTGGACCTATCCGGCGGCGGGCGGCATCGACAGTTCGCCCGTGATCGCCGGCGACCGTGTGCTGTTCGGCTCGCAAGACGGGCGGATCACCATGCTGCGCTTCGACACCGGCGAGAAGATCTGGTCGTATCTCGTCGGCAGCCCCGTTCGCGCCGCGGTGGCCGTGGTGGACGGATGGATCATCGCCGTGGCCGTCGATGGCGGCGTCTACGCTTTCGGGGAGGCGCCATGAACGTCGTCCACATCGTGCCGGGTTCGGGCGGCGGCTTCTACTGCCAGAACTGCGTTCGAGACCTCGGCCTCGTCAGAGCCCTCCACGCGGCGGGACACGACGTGCTCTTCGTGCCGATGTATCTGCCCTCGATGGAACTGGCCGGCGAGGCCGTCTCCCAGGCGCCCGTCTTCTACGGCGCGGTCAATGTGTACCTGGCCCAGAAGCTCCCCTTCTACCGCCGTCTTCCCGAATCGTGGCGGCGCCGGCTCGATGCGCCGGGCATCCTGCGCTGGGCGGCGTCGAAGGCCGGAACGACGCAGGCGAACGGCCTCGGCGACCTGACGCTGAGCGTGCTGGAGGGCCGCGACGGACGCCAGCGCCGGGAGCTGGAGCAGATGACGGCGTGGCTGAAGACACGACCGCGTCCCGACGTCGTCCACTTCTCCAACGCCCTGCTGCTCGGGCTCGCCCCCGCTCTGCGCGAGGCGCTGGGCGCGCGGATCGTCTGCACGCTGCAGGACGAGGACCGCTGGCTCGACGAACTGCCTACGGACTCTCGCGACCGCTGCTGGGCGCGCATCGCGGAGCTGGGCCGATCGGTCGATCGCTTTCTCCCCGTCAGCGAGACCTTCGCGCGCCGGATGCGGGAGCGCCTGCATCTCCCGGCAGGCCAATGCCGCACCCTTCCCGCGGGCGTCGACGTCGAGGCGTTTTCGCCGCCGCAGTCGCGTCCCGCCATGCCGACGCTCGGGTTCCTCTCCGAACTCTCGCCTGCGCACGGACTCGACCTGCTCGTGGAGGCGTTTCTTCTGCTGCGCCGGCGCCCAGGGCTGGAGACGCTGCGATTGCGCATCACCGGCGGCGACATCCGCGTCGACACGCCGTACCTCGCCCGCATCCACAAGCGCCTCGCGGCATCGGGACACGGCGACGCGGTCGATTTCTCCGATGCCTACCGCGGCCCGGCGCGCGCCGATTTCCTGCGCTCGCTCAGCGTGATGTCCGTGCCGGCGCGTCAGCCCGAGGCGTTCGGCCTCTTCCAGATCGAGGCGATGGCCTGTGGAGTGCCCGTCGTGCAGCCGGCCATTGGCGCCTATCCGGAAATCGTGGACGCCACCGGCGGCGGCGTCCTCTACGACGACAACACGCCCGAAGGCCTGGCCGCGGCGCTCCATCCGCTTCTGGCCGATCCCGAGCGCGCCACGCGCCTCGGGCTCGTCGGCCGTCAGGGCGTGGTGGAGCGATTCAACATCACCCGCATCGCGGAGTCCCTCATGGGCATCTACCGCGACCTTGCCGGGGGTTCCTGATCCTGCTTGTCGGAAAAAAAATGAAAAAAATAAATGTTGACTTCTTCGGATCGAGGCGAGAAAATCCAAAAGCGAAAGCGAAAACTGTAGCATTCGGTGACTTCCCGCCGAAGTCGGGGAGAGATGGACTCCGGTCGGGTTGTCGACCGATGAAGCGACCCTGAGGGACTGTCAACCATGAACATGACTTTGCACGCATGCGTTGCGCGGCACGCCGCGCTTCGGGGGGTGCGGTTTTTTTCTGTTGAAGGTTAGGTGGCCTTGCGGTGCGAGCGGAAGTGCGCGTGGATTGCCGCCATGCGCACGGCGTTGGCGTGCCGCCAGTGCATGCCGGCCTGCTTGCAGCGGCGTACGACTAGCACGCGCACGGCCGCCTCGACATGGCCCGATCCGATGTAGTAGCCGTTTCTCCTGAACCAGCCATAGCGCATGTTGTACTTGCGCTTCTCGAGGTAGAGCAGATGGGTCAGCGCCTGCTCGGACGCCTCCAGTTGCTCCGGGTAGAGCCGCCGGAGGCGCCGGGACACGCTTCCCGCGCCGATCCTGTAGAGCAATCCCCTGCAGAAGCGGAACTCCTTCGCGGCAGGCTTTTCGCCCAGGCCCAGCGCGAGGCAGCAGTCGTGTAGGTGGTCCGAGGCGTGGGCGAAGTCGTTCCCGAAGACCGCGTGCGGGAAGGCGTCGCGCAGGGACGTCTC
>JAAZAI010000436.1 GCA_012514445.1 Lentisphaerota bacterium | reverse complement strand
GACGCCGCGACCAACGCCACCGTCGAAGCCTGGTTCAACGAAACCAACGCCCCCGCCGCCGCGGCCGAGGCCCCCGCGCCCGCGCCCGAGGTGCCTGCCGCCAGTCTTGATGCGAGCCCTTCGCGGCTCGCAACGCCTCCCGAAGCCGCCGCGGCGGAGTAGCCCAGGCCCCCCTGCGCCAGGCCCAAACTCCATGCGCCTTCTGTTCTGCGACATCGACGACACCATGACGACCGGCGGCCTGGTCCCCCGGGAGACGTTCGACGCGCTGTGGGACGCGCGCGCCGCAGGGTTGCGCGTCGTCCCCGTCACGGGGCGCCCGGCGGGCTGGTGCGACCACATCGCCCGGATGTGGCCCATCGACGGCGTGATCGGCGAGAACGGGGCCTTTTACTTCCGCAAGGCCAAGTTCGGCATCCGCCGCATCCATTCGCAGACGCCGCGCATGCGCGCGCTCAACCGCCGCAAGCTGCAAGTCATCGAACGCCAGATCCTCGCCCAGGTTCCCGGGAGCGCCGTCGCCTCCGACCAGCCCTACCGCGAATACGATCTCGCCATCGACTATTGCGAGGACGTCAAGCGCCTCAGCCGGAAGTCCGTCCGGCACATCGTCGAGATCTTCCACGCCCATGGCGCGCAGGCCAAAGTCAGCTCGATCCACGTCAACGGCTGGTTCGGCGACTTCGACAAGCTCGCCATGGCGCGCCGCTACATTCACGACATCGACGGCGTCGACCTCGACGCCGAGGCCTCGGAATACGCCTTCATCGGCGATTCGCCGAACGACGAACCCATGTTCGCCGCCTTCCCCGTCTCCTTCGGCGTCGCCAACATCGAGCCGTTCCTCGACGACCTGACGCACAAGCCCGCCTGCATCACGCACGCCAGCGGCGGCGCGGGCTTCGCCGAAGTCGTCGCGATGCTCATCGCCGGTCTTGACAGGCCGCCGCAACCCCAGAAAAAAACAACCCGACGATGAACCGTTTCGCCTGCCTCATGTCGCTGACCTTCGCCCGCGCGCCGCTGGTCCTGGCCGCCGCGCTCTGCTCGATCGCCAACGTCTTCGCCCCGGCCCCCGCCTGGGTCGCCGCCGCCGTCGCGCTGCTCGTGCTTTCGGCACTCACGGATCTCTTCGACGGCCTGCTGGCGCGGAAGTGGAAACTGACCAGCCGCCTGGGCGCGCTGCTTGATCCGCTCATGGACAAGGTCTTCAACGCCATCGCCCTACCCGCCGCGGTGTTCATCGCGATGTACAACGAGTGCGTCACCCATGCGCTAGTCCTGCTCGCCCTCGACATCGTGTCGACCCTGCGCGACCAGTGGGTCTCGTTCCTGCGCTCCGTCGGCTCCGAATACGGCGCGGACGTCAAGGCGAGCTGGTTCGGAAAGGTCCGCACCGTCGTGAGTTTCGTCGTCGTCGTCGTCGTCCACTTCAACCTCGGCCTCGAAACGCTCCGGATGCGCCACGACGCCTACGAGGGCATCGCCGTCATTCCGCAGCCCGCCCTCTACGCGCTCGAATTCGCCCTCCTGGCCGTGACCGTCGTCACGGGCGTCTCATACACGGTCGCCTACTGGCCGCACTTGCGCCGCGCCGCACGACCCTCGAACTGACCCTCACCGCCGCAGCCGCCACTTCGCCATGCGCTACAAGATCGTCATCGCCTACGACGGCACGGACTTCTTCGGCTGGCAGATCCAGCCGGGGTTCCGCACCGTCCAGCAAGAGCTGGGCGAGGCGTTGGCGCCGCTCTCCTCCGATGGTCTGCCCGTGGACGTCCACGGCAGCGGACGCACCGACGCGGGCGTCCACGCGGACGGCCAGGTCGCGCATTTCGATCTGCCGCGCGTCATGGCGCCCGTGCAGCTCCGCCGCGCGATCAACGGCCGTCTGCCGCACCGCGACGTCCGCGTGATCGCCGCCGAGCCCGTGGCGGACGATTTCGATGCGCGCCGCGGCGCGATCGGCAAGGAATACCGCTACCGGATCTGGAACGCGGAGGTGCTTCACCCGCTTCGCCGCCGCGACTGCGCGCACGTCGTCAAGCCGCTCGAACTCGAAGCGATGCGCGAAGGCGCCGCGCAGTTCGTCGGCGAACATGACTTCGCCGCCTTCACCGCGAATCCCTCTCGCGTGGTTGAAAGCACGGTGCGCACGATCCACGCGCTCGATGTCGTCCAGGACGGACCGCTCGTCGAGCTGCGCGTCTCGGGCAACGGCTTCCTCTACAAGATGGTCCGCAGCATCGCGGGATTCCTCATCGCCGTGGGCGTCGGCAAGGAAAAACCCGCAGCGGTGACGGAGGTGATGGACTCCCGCGTCCGCACCGCGCGTGTCGAAAGCGCTCCGCCCCAGGGGCTCTCGCTCTGGCGCGTGTGGTATAGCTAAAGTCCCAGCGGCTAGGGATTTGCGGCTAGCGGCTAGGGGTTCACCGAAAACGTTCACAGCGAAGCGGTTCACGTACTCGTTCACGAAGCCATTCAGACGGGCGACGCGTCGTAGCCGCGTCGGTACTTCGGAGGCGGCGCCTGGGAACGCGGGGCTCCGCACCCGCTCACGATGCGGAGCAGACGCTCCGCGCACCCAGGCATGCGCCTCGCGCACCCGCCTTGGCAGCACGCACGTGGGCCCTTCAACGCCTCCTCGTCGATCTCAAGACAGGCTCACGACGTTCGTGGTGCCTGATTCACTGCCTGCCACAGTTTCGAAACTGTGATAGGAAATGCTTCAGGCGTTTAGCAGAAAATGGCTCTGCAAGCGCCTAGTCTCAACATTCTCCACCTACACAAACCCCGTATCACAGTTTCGAAAGTGTGGGAGGAACGGCCCTGATTCTCGACTGGGAAAGGCCTGGCTGGCTGGCTGGACAACTTTGCCACGCTCAACCGGCCAACGCAGGGGGACACGCAGGGCCGCGGACGGCGAGGCCGCCGTCCCTCCCGCCTGCGAAGACGCAAGTGCAAGGGGACGATGCTGACCTGCTTGACAAGGTTGACCTCGCAGCGGAACATGCGCATTTCGCCCAGCCCGCGAGGCAAGACGATCCCCTAGCCGCTAGCCGCTTCCACTCTCACGCTCTCACGCTCTCCGAACTCCGAACTACAAAAGGGCCGCGACGCGAAGAAACTCGGAAACACCCCACGCCTGCGCGTCGCACCCGCGTTCGCGGTGCGGCGCGTCCCCGTCAAGGATCTCCGGAAGCTGCCCGACGCACCCGCGCTCCATGAGCGCCGCCGCGCTGGCGATGTACGCCCGGGCCGCAGGCTTCGCACTGCGTCCGTACACTTTCACGAGCGCTTCGGCGTACGAGGGGAACGGCCACGTCCAGGCCGTGCCATTGTGATACGCCGGCTTGCGCCGCGTGTCTTCGTCGCCTTCATACCGCCCCCAGTAGGGCCGCGATGGATCGTTGAGCGGCACGCCGTTGCGATGGATCGGCAGCGGATGCGAAACGAGACCGGGCGCCAGAGTCCGGATGCCGCCGGGCACGAGCAGACGCGCCACCGCGCGCAGCGTCCGTCGGCACCGCTCCGCATCCTGCAGCGCGCCCAGCGTCACCGCGAAGATCTGGTTGCAGCGCAAATGGTCGTCCGCCCGAGCCTCGTCCGCCGACCGGAATGAATCGGCATGCAGGCAGTCGGAAAGGTGGCCGCGGTCTTCGAGCCAGAAGCGCCGTGCGAACGATTCGCGCGCCTTCTCCGCCCGCGCGGCCCACGGGCCGCGCGGCTCGAGGGCCGCCACGGCGTCGAGCGCGGCGATCCACAGCGCCTGGATCTCCACCGGGTAGCCCGACCGCGGCGTGCCCGCCGGATGGTTCGTGTCCATCCAGGTGAAGTGGGACGGGCTGTAGACAAGCCCCGACGTGTCGTCGACGCGGATGCCGTTGGGAGTACCGCGGCAGTAGCCTTCGGCGATGGCGATCATCACGTCCCGCACCGAGCGGCCGCCGCAGTCGGCGCCCAGCACGCGGGCCTCCCCGGCCTTCGCCGCCAGCTCGCGGGTCGCTACGATGTACCACAGCGGCGCATCCGACGTGTCGCGATTGGATGCGTCGTTGCCGTTGATCATGTTCGGCAACGTGCCGCCGGACTCGAATT
>JAAZAI010000435.1 GCA_012514445.1 Lentisphaerota bacterium | reverse complement strand
TTGCCTGGGTGTTCATCAGAGTGTGATTCCCGAACAATAGCCGCGTTTCATTTCCTCTGAGACGTCTTCCGGGAGGAGTTCGAGAAGGGCGACGATGGTTTTCTTCAATCCCTGGATGTTGTTGGCCTCCATGAATGCGGCACCCTGTCTGAACAAACGGTCGGCTTCGGCCAGATTCTGCATGGTCGCCCGTTTCTGGTAGAGATGTTGGAGCCAGACGACCCAGAAGGCAGGTTGGTCGGCGAGGATGTCGATCCGCATGGTGGCGAGATCCTGAGAGAGTTTCTTGAACTCTTTCGCCGAGGCGGACTCACCAAGTTCACCGTACCGGTTTCGAAGATTTTCGATCTGACGCTGATGCTGTGCGGAACCGAACTTCTCCAGCATTTCGTCAATTCTGATGAACTCAGCCTCAATTGTGGTTCTTAACGTCGGAATCTCCATCCTGGCGGTCTCGGTGTCAAGCGCGACCCGCATTTCGATGATGTAAGCCTCGACCTGCTTGGCAACCACGCCATCGCCGGCCGAGTCGATGATTTCCTTGATCCGCTCCCTCGCCAGTTGCGCCTTCCCAAGAGCCTCGATTTCGTAGGTGTCTCGGATCTTGTCTCCTTCTCTCAGCAGTGGCATGGCTTGGCAATCCGTGGAGTCAATTCTTCCATGAAGAAAAGAGATACTGAAACTGATGTTTCAAGACTATCATGTTCACACGTGTTTGAACAAGCGGAATATCTGCGAATATCTGCGAAGCATGGTCTGCACCTGTTTTTGTCCCCCGATCAAAGCAACTGGCTCAGAAAAGTCCGTGCGGGAACGATCACCGGCTTGCTGGCGCCGAAGCAATCTGCGTCGACAAACGGGAGGTCCATGACGACTTGGAAGGCATGCGCGGCCCCCGTTGCCGTCTGCATGCGATCCAGGGCGGGGGAAAGGTGCGTGTCAGAAGTTTTCACTTCGACGACAAACCAGGGTTTGCGATTCCGCGTGACGAGAAAATCCACTTCCCGTTTCTGCTTGTCGCGAATGTAGTGAAGGTCGAAAGCCCCGACCCCGAGATCCGTCCATCCCTCGACGGCCTTGAGCAAATGGCAGGCGACCAGGGTTTCGTTTCTGCTTCCTGCATCCTCAATTCCGGACCAGTCCCGAAGATACCATTTGGGTGTCTTTCGGATGGCGTTCTCGACATTCCGATGCCAAGGTTTGACGGAAAATCCATAATGCAGAGAATTGAGAACCGACACCCAGTTGCGAATGGTGTTTTCACTGGCCTGGACATCGCGTGCGAGCGAGGCGTAGACCAGCGGGGCGCCGGATCGGTTCTCGAGAAACGAGGCCAGGATGGAAATCTGCTCCACTTCGAAAACGCGGGTCAGATCGCGCAGATCTTCCCGGAGAAGCTGCGCTTTCCGCAGCGCATTCCATCGGCGCAGGAAGGTCGCGTCCCGTCGGACGTAGGGCTCGGGAAATCCTCCGTGCGCCAGTAGCGCTTCCCAATCCGCGTCGGAGATGTCCGCTGGCGGACGGATCGGCTCCGCCCCATGGAGGGATGCGCCGGCAATTTCCCCCACGCTGAACGGGTGCATGCGATAGCGGAAATAGCGCCCCATCAGGCTGTCGCCGCCTCTTCGGAAGACATCCATCCGAGCGGAGCCGGTGACGATGATTTTGGCCGTCTCGCCGTACAGGTCGAAAAACCCCTTGAGAAAGGATTTCCATTTCGGAAATTTGTGGATTTCGTCGAAGGCCAGCACGGGCGGTGGATTGGCGAGCAGGTGAACTTCCGTCAAGTCCGCAACCGCCGCCTCGCCTGCGAGAACGGCATTGCGGAAACGTTTCGTGTCCCAGTTCTGGTAGGATGTCGAAAGACGTCGGGCGATCGTCGTTTTCCCCACTTGGCGCGGGCCCGAGACAAACGCCATCTGCCGATTCGCCTTGAGGTGGTCGGACAGCATGGACTCATAGAGCCTTGGGATGTGATTCATGGCCGGGATGATTGCATACGGAGGCGATTTTGTCAATTACCATTCCGCGGTCATCTGCGGATTGGTTATTACCATTCCGCAGTCCTGTCCAGAATGGCAGGGCCTCGTGACTCACGACTCCGTCCTGCTTGGCAGCAATCCGGACGCGCTCGCGCGTCCGTCGACACGCCGTGGATCGCATCCCCGTTCTCTCCTCGCCACGAAGAGCACGAAGGGATTGTCGCACAGCCAAACTCCCGGTTCGGCCACTCGTCAGTTGCCATGCTTCGTGTCCCTTCGTGCTCTTCGTGGTGAACCATATCCTGTTTCCATCCGTTGCGAACGCTCGCTTCTGCCGCGACAGCCGAACGCTTGTCACGATTCTGACACACACCCGATTAGGCCGTCTCTTCGGTTTTTGGATTGACTTCCGGCGGCGAGTAGGGTTCAATTACGCGAATCGGCTGGGTGGCGGATTTTCCATTTGTCGGGAAGATGGCCGCCCTTCGCGAAAGAAAGGTCAACATCACGTGAGCATTGAGATCATGCGCCACAGCGCGGCGCACATCATGGCGGCGGCGGTCTGCGAACTCTATCCCGAAGTGAAGCTGGACATCGGGCCCGCGACCGACGACGGATTCTACTACGACTTCGACATGCCCCACCGGCTCGTGCCGGAGGATTTCGCGGCGATCGAGGCGAAGATGGCGGAGCTGGTCGCGGCCGACCAGCCGTTCGAGCGGCTCGAAGTCGCCCGGGCCGAGGCTCTGACCATGCTGCAGAAGGCCGGGCAGACGTACAAGGTGGAGCGCCTCGCCGACATCCCCGAGGGCGAGAAGATCACGTTCTACCGCAGCGGCGGCTTCTTCGACCTGTGCAGGGGGCCGCACCTGGCCACGACGGGCGGGCTGAAGGCCTTCAAGCTGACGGCCATCGCGGGCTCCTACTACCGCGGCGACGAGAAGAACCCGATGCTCCAGCGCCTGTATGGCGTGGTGGAGGAATCGCAGGAGGCGCTTGATGCGCTCCTGCTGCGCATCGAGGAGGCGAAGAAGCGCGACCATCGCCGCCTTGGACCCGAGCTCGGGCTCTTCAGCATGTCGGACAGCGTGGGGCCCGGCCTCGC
>JAAZAI010000434.1 GCA_012514445.1 Lentisphaerota bacterium | reverse complement strand
GATCTGCGCCGCCGTGATCTCGATCGACGGGGTCGGAATCGTCAGCTTGCGGACGGGATTTTCGGTCAGCGACCAGTTCTCCATCTCGTAGATCACAGGCGTGTACTTGCCGGCGGCGTAGTAGATCTTTCCGTTGGCCGCATTCGGGTACACGGTTCCGGCGAAGAACTCGCCGGGCTGACGATACAGGCCGATCTCGTCGCGGGTCGATCCAGGCGGGAACAGGGTGTCGACGTACAGACCTTCGTCCGTGTAGAGGAGCACGCCGCTGCGCGATTGGTCGATGACCGCCAACAGCCCGTTCATGGGGCTGAAGATGCGCATTCCGCCATCGATCTCGCTTCGGCCGCCGGCGCCCAGCTTGGCCCGGCCCACGCGCCATTTGATCGCATAGCCGCCCTTGCCATCCGGAACATAGCGCGAGATCTTGTATTGCGCGCCGAAATTGGCCGTGAAGCTCTTGCCGCCGCGGGCTTGGACGTAGAAGCCGTCGGCCGTGGAGCCGTCCGCCTGCATCCAGTCGCTGCTGAACGTCTCCGCCAGCTCGTTGCCGCCGTGAAGCGCGTCCGCCTTGCCAGCGGCCCGGGCCGCGAAGATCGGATCCTCGAGCACGCGCTGCCATTCCGTGAACACGGGGTTGCCATGCGCGTCGAAGGAGGACGGCGCCAGGCGCCACATCTCCCGGCTCCCCTGCCCCATTGCCAGATAGGACAAGTCAGACAACCATTTCTGCCCGTGGTAGGTCAGCACGCGGGCCGGAAGAGAAGTCGGCCGCAGCTCCGCGTCGTCGCGCTCCCCGTTGCCGTTGGCATCGTTCCAGAAGAAATACTCGCGGTCTTTTTCGACCACCCCGGCCGACAGCAGCCAGGCGTCGCCCTCCTTGTTCAGGCGATAGATCGACGTGTTCCGCTCGCTGGCGAGATAGAGGGTGCCGTTCGCGCGAATCGCCACCGGCTTCTCCAGATATTGGCGCTGCCCGGACTTCACGCCCGGCCAGACGGCGTCAACCGTCCATTGCCCCGTCGCATAGTCCACCTTGAAGCGCGTCAGCCAGTCCCCCTGCCCCGGCATGTAGATCAAGGAAGCGTCCGACGGATCGGTCGCGTAACCGCTGTTGCACTTGGTCTGGAAGCTGTGGAACTCGCGAAGCAGCTTCCCGCTTTCGACGTCCCATTCGCTGGCGCGATTGGGACCCTCCTCCTCGCAGATGATCAGACGGTCGCGACCTTCTCCGTCGCGCCACGTCGCCAGTTTCGCCGGGGAGATGAGCGTCTCTGTGTCGTAGGCTCCGGGGACCTGCCGATCGAGACGACCGAACGTGCGGAGGATCTTTCCCTTGGCGTCGAGCTGATAGACTTTGTTCGCCGCCCGGTCGCTGACGTAGAGACGCCCCTGTTCATCCATCTCGAGGTCGGCGGGGACGATCGATCGGGGTAGCGCCACCGAGGGCCGGAGCACTGTCGGAACTCCGTCTCCCAGCGGCATCCGGCTGATCATCCAACCCGCATCCCCAGCGTGCAGAACATGCAGGAATCCGTTGCGGGCGACAATGGCGCAAGGGTTGGCGATGTCCACCGCGCCGAGCACGGTGCCGTCGGCGCCGTCCAGAACGACGATCCGGTTCACGAACTCGGTCTTGCTCTCGATCATCCTGGAGTGCTTGGGATGCCTGGGCGGCAGCTCCAGGACCATCTTGCCTCGCTGGGCGACGTAGAGATACGACCGCCCCGTCTTCTCGTCTCGCCAAGCCGCCAATCCCGTCACGTGGCCTTCCGGGTTGTAGACGTTGCGGCGAAACGTCGCGGCGCCCGAGCCGAAGGGCTTCCCGTCCGCGCGGTAGACGAAGGGGGATCCGCCGTCGCCGGACACGGCCCAGACAGCCAGACCGTCGGTCGCCACGCAATCCCCGCCCCCGGCTCCGCCCGAAGGAAAGGCGCCCAGAAACTGCTTGTGGTCGACCGGCTTGTTCAAGTCGAACATGGGGCAGTTCTTGCCGTTTTCCAGATACTGGTAGTAAAACGCCGCGATGCCGTTGGGGCCGACGTCCACATCGCGAAACGGGCTGTTGACGGGATCGCCGTGGAACGGAACCGGAATCATCCACAGATCCGGCGTCTCCGGCGAGGGGAACCAGGGTGAGAAGCCGATCGCGTAGCGCGCCGTGATGGCGTGGAATTCGTCGTCCACCGGCCATCGGGACGCCGTGCTGTAGATGCCTTTGACCCCGTATTCACCCGGAGGGACGGGCATGAAGTTCTCGTCGAGCCCGTTCCAGGTTTCCGTGAACCAGCCGTCGTTCTCGGCCGTCACGGTGCGCGGCTGGCCGGCGACGAAAGTGCTCACGATCCAGTCGAGATTGCTTTTGTCCGTGACGGCGAGCGTCACCAGGTACGTGCGCGGAAGCGGCCCTTCCGTCGGCAGACGGTAGCGCACGGTGGCAGAGCCGCCTTGTGCGCTACAAGCCAAGACAAGACTCGACGTGAAACCGACAACCCATGCGGCGATTCTTTTCATGTTGTGCATATGCTCCCCCGGAGCGGCCCGTTCACCGCCACTCGATCGTTCCCCACAAGGCAGGCGCCAGTTCGGCTTCTGAAGGCACGTCGGCCGTGATGCCCGTCGCCTTGTTGCTCCAGTAGACGCGCGCGGTCGTCTCCGATCCGTTGCCTCGCAGGATCCCCATGTCGCCCGCCATTCGCAGCCCCGGCTTCGGCGTGAGCCCCAGCACATCGAGGGGCACGGAGACCTCGAAGGCTCCCTTGCCGTCCTCGGAAAACTCGACGTGCTCGCTCACGTCGTCGACGCGATCGAAGGCAATCGTGCGCCAGGGTGAGCTGAAGGGCACCCGAGCCGACGCCGGCGTCCCGGGAACCACGGGGCGGTAGAGCGTCGCGCGCGTCTTGCCATCCACGCGCGTGACCAGCAGACGCAGATCGCCGGCGACCGGAGCGCGACGCTTGGGATCGGCGGCCGGCCGGGTCGCGAGCATCACGTCGAGGGCGCCGCCCGTCTTGAAGAGGGCATTCGGCATTTCGCCGGAGTTTCGGAGCAGCTTGGCCTCCGAAGTGTCCCAGGCCAGATACAGCTTGCCGTTGGCGGCGGACATCGCGCCCAGGATGTTGTAGGGTCTGGCCGTGGAATTGAAGTTCGCGCCTGCGCCGCGCTTGTCGATTTCCACCCAGCCCGCCCCGAGCCAGTCCGAGAGATCGCCGTCGACGACCGGCGGCTTCGTGCGGATCGCCGCCGCGAACACGCCGCTGCCGAAGGATTTTTGACGCAGGGCCTCGCGCTCCTGCACGAAGCGCACGGCATCGCCAAGATGCTTTGGGGTGACCGTGACCTTGACGGCGGGGATGCGCCGCAGCGTCTCCAGCCCGTCGAGCCGGACGAGGCTGCAGTTGGCGCCGTCGACGATGTAGACCTGGCCGTCAGGCGTCTGGCTGATCGAGGGCCAGAAGTTCTCGTCGTGCAGCGAGATGCCCTTCAACGGCATACCGCGTCGAGCCACCGGCATCTTCCAGAGCGTGCCTTTTCTGACGTCTTCAAACACCGTGGCGACAAAGAGTCCGTCGCGCGTGAAGAGGTAGAAGTTGCCCATGTTGGCGTTGACGGCCCAGAGCGGG
>JAAZAI010000009.1 GCA_012514445.1 Lentisphaerota bacterium | reverse complement strand
TGGTTCGATCCCAGCTTGGGGTGCCATTCGTTGCGTCAGGTCTTGAGCATGGTCGCGATGGCTTCGGCGAGGTCCGCTTTGGTGAACGGCTTCTGGATGAAGCCCGCGTTGAGCCCGCGAAGATCCCCTTGGTGAAGGTGGTCGGCGGAGTGGCCCGACATGAAGATGCACTTCAGATCCGGCTTGATCTCGCGAAGCTTCGCGAGGAGTCTGGGGCCGCTCATGTCGGGCATGGCGACGTCCGAGATGAGCAGGTCGATTTCCTCGTGGTGCTCCTTGAACAAGCGGATGGCCTCCAGAGGCGAGTTCGACGGGGCCACCGAGTGGCCGAGGCTCTCGAGGAGCTTGTGGGTGGGCCGCAGGATGAGCGCCTCGTCGTCGACCAGCATGATGCGGACCCCGGGTGAAGGGGTGGCGGCTTGCGTCCCCGCGTCCGCAGGAATCGGGACCTCGACGGATCCCACCCGCGGCAGGTAGATGTGGAACTCGGTTCCCTTGCCCGGGGCGCTGTGGAGGCGGATGGCCCCCGAGGCCTGGGTGACGATGCCGTAGACGACGGGCAGTCCGAGTCCGGTTGCCTTGCCGAAGGGCTTGGTCGAGAAGAAAGGTTCGAAGATGCGGCTCTGGAGTTCATCGGGAATGCCGCGTCCGGAGTCGGCGACCGACAGGCGCACATAGCTGCCCGGGCCGACTCCGTCGAACTGGGCGGTGTTCGCGTCGTCGATGTCGACGGTCTCGGTGGCGATGCGGACTTCCCCAGCGCCCTCGATGGCGTCGCGGGCGTTGATGCAGAGGTTGAGGACGATCTGCTCGAACTGCCCCGGGTCGATCATGACGACGCCGACATCCCTGGAGGTGTCGAGCTTGAGGCGGATGTTGTCGCCCAGCAGGCGGTCGAGCATCCCCGCCATGTTCTGGAGGTTCCGGTTGGGCGTCATCGCCTGCGGCTCGACGGGCTGGCGGCGGGCGAACGTGAGGAGCTGGCGGGTGAGCAGCGTGGAGCGCAAGGCGACCTTGCGGATCTCGGCGATGTCGTCGCGGAGAACGGACTCGTCGTCCTTGGCCGCCGCCAACGCCATTTCGGCATAGCCGAGGATCGCCTGGAGCATGTTGTTGAAGTCGTGGGCGACGCCGCCGGCCAGCAGGCCGATGGACTCGAGGCGCTGGGACTGGGCGAGTTGGTTCTGCAGCGCGTTCTTCTCCTTTTCCGCCTCGATCTCGCGTGTGATGTCGCGTTTGATGGCGATGTAGCCGAGGAGGCTGCCGTTGGGGGCGCGGGCGGGGGTGATGGATGCCTGTTCGGTGTAGAAGGTGCCATCCTTGCGTTTGTTCTCCATGCGGCCCTCCCAGGTCAGCCCCTGGTGGAGCCTCGTCCACATGGCCTCGTAGTAGGCGGGTTCCTGGCGTCCGCTGCGGAGGAAGCTGGTCTTCTGGCCGACGGCCTCTCGGCTCGGGTAGCCGGTGATCCGCTCGAAGGCGGGGTTCACATAGCGAATCGTCGAATCCGGATCCGTGATGATGATGGCGTCGCTCGATTGCTCGATGGTCCAGAGCAGGCGTTCGCGTTCGGCTTCGGCGAGCTTGCGCTCGGTGATGTCCGTGATGAAGCCCTCGAGGGCGACGACCTGACCGTGTTCATCGTAGATCCCCTCGCCCTTTTCGAGAACCCAGCGGACGGCGCCGGACTTGGTGGTGATCTCGTACTCGCCGACGAAGCGCTTGTGCGATGCGAGGGCCTGCTGCCAGCGTTCCCACACGGGCTCGCGGCAATCGGGGCGGATGAGATCGTTGAAGGCGGCGGTCTTGTCGCCGATGAGCTCTTCGGGCGTGTAGCCGGTGAGCTCGAAGCAGCCGGAGCTGACGAACGCCATGCTCCACTGGCGGTTGTTGCTGCACCGGTAGGCCATGCCGGGCAGATGCGCGAGGAGCGCGGCGTGCTGGCGTCGGCTTTCGCGCAAATCGTCCTCGATCTGCTTGCGCAACGTGATATCGCGGGCGCTGCCATGGATTTCGAGCCGTTGCGTCTCCTTGTCGAGCCAGAGCCTGACGACGGTTTCGGTCGGGAGGCTCGCGCCGTCCTTTTGCAGGAGCGGGATTTCAAGGGTGAAGAACTCGCCGAGGGAGGTGCGCCGATTGTGGAAGTCCTCGACGAGGCCGCGGAAGAATTTTTCGACTCGCGCGGCGTCGGTCTGGCGGATGTATTCGCGGATCGGCCTTCCCAAGAAGACTTCGGACTTGCAGCCAAGGGGGTGTTCAACCGAGGGGCTGATGTAGAGGAAGGCGAGGGAGTCGGCGTCGAGAATCCAGACGATGTCCTTCATGGTCTCGGCCAGCGTCCGGTAGTTGCGTTCGCTTTCCTTGCGCACCTCTTCGGTCCGCATGCGCTGCGTGACGTCCGTGCTGGTGCCCCAGGCGCCGCGGAGTGTGCCGTCCGGATGGCGGAGCGGGATGGAGAAGCTCTGGAACCAGACCGTGTCCCCGTTGACGGCTGTCAGCGGGTGGATGACGTCGCGGAACCCGTATCCCTCTCGGATGCTGCGGAGAAACTTCTCCTTGAACGCCTGTCGGCCCGTTTCCGGGTGGAGCTCGTAGAAGTGGGCCTTCCCGACAAGATTCGCGGGAGAGTAGCCTGCGGTGTCCTCCGTCAAGGCGCTCAGATAGGTGTAGACGCCGTCGAGATCGACTTCCCAGGTGACGATGCCGTTCTGGCGGGCGAGGGCGTTGTAGCGATCGATCGACTCCGCCAGCTTCGCCGTCCTCGCCCGGACGAGGATCCCGAGGGCGATCGTGCAGGCGGCGAGGATCAGGACGATGGCGGCGATGGCGAACAAGGCGTACTTCCACTTGCGGAAAATCGGCGCGAGGGCGAAGGGCGCGCCCAGCCACTTCCGTTCGATCTTGCGATATTCGCGCGGCGTGAGCCGGTCGAAGCCCCCCTGGACCAGCTCCATGATGCGCGCGTCGCCCTTGGCGAACGCCCGGTGGAAGTTGCCGGTGTAGAGCACGAACATCTTGTTGAAGTCTTGCACGACGCCGTGACGGGTCATGAAGTAGAAAGCCGGCGGGGCGTCGACGGAGAACACCTTGACGTCCCCGTGCTTGGCGGCGAGGACGAGCGATTCGTAGCCGTCATATTCGACGACCCCGGTGATTCCGTCCGCCGCCAGTCGCTCGATCACGGCGTCGCCGGCTTTCACGCCGATCTTGAACCCCCTCAGCGATTGCGCGTCGACGATCCCGCCGAGATCCTTGTGCGCGAAGACGGGCACTTCGAGCGTGGCGTAGGGAGGGCCGAAGTCGTAGAGCCGCATGCGTTCCGGCGTCTTGAAGATCGTGTCGATGACATCGGCGCGGCCGGCCTTCATGAACGCCTGCGCGGCGGCCCAGTTGGTCGCGACAAGCTCGACGGACACGCCGGTGGAGGCCTCCCAGAGCCGCCATTGGTCGGGCAGGACGCCGACCAGGTCGCCCTCGGCATCCCGGAACGTGTAGGGCGGATAGGCGTCGTCCATGACGACCACGATGCGCTGGACGTCCGCCTGCGCGGCTGGAGCCTGTGCGGAGGAGTCCGATGCGGAAAGCAACGCCGCAGACGCGGTCAGCATCCGGAGCAGGGCGCTGATGCAGGCTGATTTCATGGACGTCTTCTTGCCGGGTTGTCGGTCTTGTCGTGCATGGGGGATTCCATTCCGAATCCCATGGCCGTCATTTGACTCGATACGGGAGGCGCTGGCCTGAAGGCGGGAAGGGGCAATTCGCGGATCGCGTGCTCGATCCGCGGATGGCCTCGTCGACGCCGCCTACTTGGCGGCTTTGATCTCGTCCCAGGTCTTCGAGTAGAGCTTCAGGTTTTCGCCGAGGTCGTCGATGACTTCGCCGCGCTTGAAGGCTTCGGGCTCGGGGATGATGGAGGCCTTGTCGACGTCCTCCATGAACGCGAGCGCCGCGGTGTTGGGGCACCAGTAGGTGGTGAAGGCCATGTTGCGGGCGGCGACTTCGCCTTCGTGCAGGTAGGCGATGAACCGGTAGGCGAGATCCTTGTTCTTCGCGCTCTTCGGGACCACCAGCTCGTCGCAACTGATCAGGAAGCCCTCCTGCGGCAGCAAGAAGCCGATGTTGTCGTCTTCGAGCTGCACCTGGCCAATGTCGCCATGGTAGCCGTGCACGAGCTGGAATTCTCCGTTGGCGATGCCGTTCTTGTATTGCTCGTTCTCGAACTTCGCGATGTTCGCCTTCCAGGCGACGACCACGTCGCGGGCCTCCGCGAGCTCGGCCTCGTTCGTGCTGTTGCAACTATATCCCCTGTACTTGAGCGCGGCGCCGATCGTCTCGCGCATGTCGTCGAGGATGGTGATGCGGCCCTTGAGATCGGTGCGTTTCTCGAAGACGGACCAGCTCGGCTCGATTTCGCCGACGCTCGTCTTGTTGTAGGCGATTCCGGTGAAGGTGATCATGTAGGGGACGCCGTAGGTCATCTGGGGATCGAGCGCGGTGGCGGCGTAGGCGGGATCGATGTTGGCGAGGGTGGGGATCTTCGTCTTGTCGATGGGCTCGAGAAGGCCCTTCTGGGCCATGATCTTGACCATGTAGCTGCTCGGCACGATGAGGTCGTAGCCGGTCGAACCGGCCTGGATCTTGGCGAGCATCGCCTCGTTGGCATTGAAGACGTCGATGACGACTTTGCAGTCGTTCTGCTTCTCGAACTCGGTCACCAGATCGGGATCGATGTATTCGCTCCAGTTGTAGACGTAGAGCGTGGTCTTGGATTTTCCGCAGCCGGCCAGGATCATGAGGGCGGCGAACATCGCGATGAGCATTTTCTGCATTGTGTCTCTCCTGAGGCCGGCGTAGCCGTCGGGGTTTGAGGGCGCCTGGAATCGGCTGGTTGATTGATCGGGTAATACGATAGTTCCCGCACGATAAAAAGACAACATCAAAATGACGGGGCAAACACCCTCTTGCCATTCCCGGCGGTCGACTGTATACTTCTCCCTGTTTTCGATGCAACCGACCCTCTTGGGTCGTCCATGCCGGCTTTTCAAGAACCCGACACGCGCCGCATCGTGTTGGCGCGTCAACCTTCCATCACAACGCCATGTTCTCAGGTACCTATACCGCCATCGTCACGCCGTTCAACCAGGACGGTTCCGTCGACTATGTCCGCTTCCGCGAGCTGATCGACATGCAGATCGCCGGGGGGGTGGCCGGGATCGTGCCGGTCGGCACCACCGGCGAATCGCCGACGTTGACCATCGAGGAGCACATCGAAGTCATCCGGGTCGCGGCCGAGCACGCCGCCCACCGTATCCAGGTCGTCGCCGGCACCGGCGCGAACGCCACGCAGGAGGCGATCGAGCTCACGCAGGCCGCGAAGGCCTGCGGCGCAGACGCGACGCTCCAGGTGACGCCCTACTACAACAAGCCGTCGCCCGAAGGGCTCTACCGCCACTTTTCCGCCATCGCCGACCTCGGGCTGCCCGTCGTCCTGTACAAGGTGCCGGGCCGCACGGCGCGTGACATCCCCATCCCCCTGGTCAAGCGCCTGGCCGCGCATCCCGGGATCGTGGCGATCAAGGAGGCGGCGGGCGACGTCGGCCGCGTCAGCCAGGTCCGCGCGGCATGCGAGCTGGAGGTGCTCAGCGGCGACGACGCGCTGACGCTTCCCATGATCTCGGTCGGCGCTTGCGGCGTCATCAGCGTCGTCTCGAACGTCATGCCCCGGGAGATGTCGGAGCTGGTGCGGCTGGCTCTCGCGGGCCGGATGGAGGAGGCGCTTCGCCTGCATCAGCGGCTGACGGGCCTCTTCGCGGACCTGTTCATCGAGGTGAATCCCGTCCCCGTGAAGGCGGCTCTCGCCATGATGGGGCTGATCGAGGAGGTCTACCGCCTCCCGCTTTGCGAATTGGCCTCGGAGAACCGGGAGCGGCTCCAGGAGACGATGCGGCGACTATCCCTCGTTTGAGCGCGTCTGGCTCGACTGGACATGCAAGCTTTGTCGCTTTGTCGAACCCGACAAAGGCCTGATCGTCATCGATGCGAGGGCGCGCAGGCCCTGTGCGCCGCCGGGCAACCCGTCGTAGCCGGGTTGGTACTCCGCAGCGGCGCGCCGCGCGCGTCCACCACGGCAGGCGGG
>JAAZAI010000433.1 GCA_012514445.1 Lentisphaerota bacterium | reverse complement strand
CAGCCGCAGGCCAACCTCTGGTTCGGCAAGTCCGACGACCTCTGGCAGTGGGGCAAGGCCACCGGATGGGGCGGCCCGTGGTGGGAGACGGCGGTGAAGGCCGGCGAGCCCAGCGACCCGTTCCTGATGACCGGCTTCGAGCACAAGTGCCTGCATGTCCGCCACGACGGCGGCGACGGCGCGCGCGTGACCGTGCAGGTCGACTTCATGGGCCAGGGCCAGTGGGTGGACTACGAGACGCTGACGCTCAAGGGCGGCTACGCGTACCACGTCTTCCCGACCGGCTTCAGCGCCCACTGGGTGCGCGTCGTCGCCGACCGCGCCGGCACCGCCACCGCCCAGTTCGCCTACACCTGAGCCGCATGGGGAGAAACGCGGCGAGGACGCCGCGTCTACTGGCCGGCGACAGCCATATTGAGGATTGCTGATGGCTGTTGCAGGGGCTTTGGATTTTGCTATAGTGTCCGCATGAAAGCACTTCTGGATCGCAATGGACTTTGGGCGGGGGCGCGCAGGATCGCGTGCGTCGTCGTCGTCGTCGCGGCGAGCGCGAAGGGTGCGGCTGGCGGCGCTTTCGACGAGACGCTGGCCGGCGGATCGAACGCCGAGCGGATCGCGCTCGCCAAGACCTACGAGGCGACGGGACGCGAGGCGGACGCCGCCAGGGCCGCGCGCCTCTTTTATGCGGCGGCGGCCGAGGGCGACGCCGAGGCGCAGTACGGGATGTCGCGACTCTATGGCGAGGGGAGGGGCGTGCGGTCGCGTCAGGACAAGGCCTACGTGTGGGCGCTGGCCGCCGCTCGGCAGGGCCATGCCGAGGCGCAGAACCTCCTCGGGGTCTACCTGTCGACTGGTGTCGGCGTCCAACCCGATGCGCGCGCGGCAGCCGCTTGGTTCCGGAAGGCGGCGTTCCAAGGCAACCTGAAGGCGCAGTTCAACCTGGGCGCCTGTTTCGAAACCGGCGACGGCGTCCCGCACGATCCTGCACAAGCCGTGCAGTGGTATCGCAAGGCGGCCGAGAACGGCTGCGCGCCGGCGCAGTTCCGCATGGGCGTCTGCCATGAGAAGGGGATTGGCGCCCGGCGCGATGCCGCGCAGGCCGCCGTCTGGTACGCCCGCGCGGCGGCGGCGGGCGACGTCGACGCTCAGTTCGCGTTCGGACGGTGCCTCGAACGCGGCCTGGGCGTGGCGCACCAGGCGTCGGAAGCCCTGGCCTGGTACCGCAAGGCCGCGGCGCAAGGCGACGACCGGGCGCGTCAGCGTGTCCTCTTCCTGGAATACGAGGAGCCGGCGACCGAAGGCGCCGCAGAGGGCCGGCTCGGACTCGCCGGTCTGCGTCTGGGGATGCCGATCCAGACGGCCTCGATCGTCTTGGAGCGCGCGCTGCGCCGGGTCGGCGACGACGCGATGCTCTTCGTCACCGGAACGGGAGCGGCGGCGCGGGTGGGTTCGGCAGAGGATGTGGAGATTCATGCCGACGCGGGCGGGAACGTGGCGTCCATCTATCTTGAGCGGGAGGCGGCCGCCAAGCTGCTCGGTCTGCAGAATCCATCGCGCGCGCAGATTTTCGCCGCCGCCGCGAAGGCCGCCGGACTCGATCCCGCCGGGGCCGTCAAGGCGCGCAAGCGCATCGAGCATCGAGGCCGGAGACTGGGCGAGCAGGAGGCCGACGTCCTTGTGAATCCCGCAGGCGACGAGCTGGTCTGCTTCGCCTCGTATGCCGGGCTGGCGCTGCCGGCGGAGGCCGGTTCGCTCTACAGGCCGATCGGCTCGCTGCTTCTCAAGAAAGCCGAGTGATCAGCAAGAGCGTTTCGCGGCGGCCTCAAGGAGTTCGCGGCGCATGGCGCGCAGCCATCCGAGCTGTTTCGGGAACTGGTTGAAGTCCTCGAAGGCGACGAGTCGCGGATCGTCGGGGCGGACGACCAGCGTCTGCAGCAGCGCGTAGTCCTGCAGGCTCTCCGCGAAGATCTCCCAGCGGATCGAGTCGATGGGGCCGTCGGGACCGGGGTAGACGCAGAAGGTGTCGCCGTAGGCCCAGCCCGGCCACGCGCCGGCGGCCTGTTCGGTGAAGGGGTCGACGAGTTCGAGCTGGCCGCGGCGCTGCCAGTAGTTGTAGCCCCAATGGAGGAAGCCGAGGACCTCGAAGCGGTAGCAGAGCCAGCCGAGCATCCGGAGCTTGGCGAGCGGCGTGTCCATGAGGCGGTTGAGGTAGCGCCCGCGCGGGCCGCAGCAGAAGTACGTGAAGCAGGGGATGCCTTCGTCGCGATACTGCTTCGTGACGCTGATCGAGGGCACGGGCATGTCGGTGATGCCCTCGCGCCCGTATTCGATTTCGCTGAGCGCGTCCAGCGTCTTCATCCACGGCGCGAGTTCGCGCAGCAGCGCGCGCGCGGCCGCGTAGCTCGCGCGCGCCTCGGCGCCGTGCGGCTCGTCCGAGACATGGAAGAAGGAGCGCTCGAGGAGTCCCTCGCGGTCGAGGAAGGCTTTGAATTCGGGCAGGAACTGCGCGAGGAAGGCGCGGTAGGTGTCGGAGGTGGCGCCGGTCTCGGGCGGCCAGAGGAGCCGGCCTTCCTCGCCCTGGCCTTCGTAGATGCGGATGGCGTGCTTGACGCCCCATTGCGTGAAGAGGTGCGTCCACTCGAAGTTGCGGATGCCGCAGGCGGTGGCGAGGTCCACGTAGCGCTTCACGTCCTCCCAGCCGAAGGCGTAGGCGTCGGGGCCGGTGCGGACGACCTTGAGAAGCTGGGTGGGGCGCTTCACGCCGTCGAGCGGCGGCGTGAAGACGGGCGTGTAGATCGTGTCCTGCCCGTGTTCGACGAGGTTGCGCATGTACGGCGCGACGCGCGTCCAGAACGCCTCTTCGAAGGGCTTCAGGCGGTACCAGTCGAGGATGGCGTCGTTGTAGAACCACTGGACGACGGGCAGGCCCCGGCGCGGCTGGATCCGCACGTCGTGCACGCGAATCGTGGCGTGGAGCGGCGCGAGCGGCGTGGGATCGGGCGTGGTCTGGACGCAGAGGCGCACGGTGATTTCGTGGTCGCCGGGAGTGCAGTTCGCGGGCACGTCCACGGTGAACCAGAACGCGGCGGTTTCGCCCTTCGCGAGAAGGGCCTTCGACTCGTCGAAGAGCGGGTCGGGCACGAAGCCGGGCACGTGGCCGCGGCAGTCGAGTTCGTCCGCCGGCGTGTCGGTGTTGTGGTGGGCCATCGGCACGAAGCCGACGCGGCGCGTACGCACGGCGAGGCCTGTCGCTTCGGCAGCGGCCTCGACCTCGACGGCCTCGGGGGCGCCGGCTTCGTCGACAAGCGAGATCGCGGCTTGGAAGGCGAGGCGCTCGCCGCGGGCCGCGTCGAGGACGAGCGGGTCGGTCCGGACGGTGTTGCCAAAGGGGAAGAGGCGCTCGTGCGCGTCGGCGAGCCAGCGGGAAAATGCCATGGGAGCGATCCTCGAAGGTCGGAAGCGGTGGAGAAAAGGACGACGGCCGACGTGAATTCCGCGTCGGCCGTCGATCCGGGAATGCGCCGTCGCCTACGGGCGGACGCGCTTGGTGCCGTCGGCGTTGACCACCACGCGCACGGTCTGGCCGACCTGGAAGAAGTCGGTGCCGGGCTGCTGGACGATCGCTTCCGTCGAGCCGTTGTCGTATTTGACGGTGATCTCGAGGGCGGCCTTCTTGGTGGCCGCGCCTTCGACGGCGGAGCCCGCCACCGCGCCGCCGATGGCGCCCGCGGCCGTGGCGATGTCCTTGCCGCTGCCGCCGCCGATCGAGTGGCCGATGACGCCGCCGAGAACGGCGCCGCCGATGCCGCCGAGGACGCCTTCGGTCCCCTGGATCGTCACGTTCTGGATCGACTGGATCGTGGCCGTGTAGATGGTGTGGCCTTGGCGCGCGTGGTCGCGCGAGTAGGTGGTGCCGGCGTAGTCGTCGTTCATGCAACCGGAGACGATCGCGAGGCAGGCGGCGGCGATGAAGGGGGGTGCTGTCTTGAGTTTCATGCTGGATCTCCTGGGGGATTTTGGTGAAAGTGTCTGAACGTTGATTAGACGAAACGAAAAGATAGTATATTCAATGCGATCGGAAATGTCACGGCCTTTGAATCGGGGAATTTTGCTTGTGCAACGCGATGCTCATCCGCTAAAATGAAATGAATTTCGATTTGTCGCTGCACGGTTTGGCAACAGGATGTCAAGGCATGCTCAGCGGTAGGTTCCGGTTGTGTGGACCAGAGCCGGTGAACTATGAAAAAAGAGGATCTGAAACTGTTTAGAATTTTGGCGGCGCTGATTCTCTCCGCAGTCGCCTTCCTGTCCGTTGCCACGTTCCGGTTCTTCCGGGACCAGCGGCACAACCTCTGCAAACGTGCGGCCGAGGAGCTTGAGGCGATCGGCACCCTCAAGGCGGTGGAAATCGCCCAGTGGCGCACGGAGCGCCTGGCCGACGCGCGGGTGCTGGTCGAAGGGCCGTTTCTCCAGCAGGCCGTCGCCGCCTACCTCGATGCGCCCTCGCCGGAACGGGCGGCGCCGATTCGGGCACGGTTCATGAGCCTTCTGACCCACTATCGCTACGATGAACTGCTGCTGGTCGGCTCGGACGGACGTCCCCTGCTCAGCACCGCCGGAGAGACTGGCCTGCCAGGCCTCTCCGCCGACGAGATGAAGCAGATCCTGGCTGGGCGGGAGCCTGTCATCAAAGACGTCCATGTGCCGGTTGCCGGACGCGATGCGCATCTGGGCGTCATCGTCCCGGTGCCGCATCCCGGGGATCCCGATCGGCCGCCCGTCTGCGCGATCGTTCTCGTCTGCAACGTTTCGAGCTATCTCCTGCCGCTGGTCGAGACCTGGCCGACCCCGAGCCGAATGGCGGAGACGCTGCTTCTGCGGCGCGAGGGCGATCGCATCCTCTCGCTCAACACCCTGCGTTATTGGCCCGACCCGTCGACGGCGTCTTCGGCTCGCGTTTCGGACGCCGTCGTGCTGGCCGTGGCGGCGGCCCTGGACCAGCAGATCAAGGCGCACTACCGAGGGGACGACGTGCTGGCCTACGTCTGTCCGGTGCCGGATTCTCCCTGGTTTATCCTCGCCAAGCGGAACGCGGCGGAGATCTTCGCCGCCGGGCGTGTGCAGGCGCTGACGGTCGTCGTGCTGTTCTTCGCCCTGGTGTTCAGCCTCGTCGCCTTGGGCGCGGCCGTGGTGAATCGCGACCGCAAGCACCGCTACCGCCAGCTCTACGAGTCCGAGGCGCGGTTGCGCGAGAGTCTGGAGGAGCACCGCATCACGCTCAAGGCGATCGGCGACGCCGTCATCGCGACGGATCGCGAGGGGCATGTGCAGTTCCTCAACCCCGTGGCGGAGGCGCTGACCGGATGGACGAGCGCCCAGGCGCAGGGACGGCCGTTGCAGGAGGTCTTCCACATCGTCAACGAGCAGACGCGCCAGGAGGTGGAGAGCCCCGTCGCCAAGGCGCTGCGCGAAGGGGGCGTCGTGGGCCTCGCCAACCACACGGTGCTCATTGCGAAGGACGGCGTCGAGCATCCCATCGCCGACTCGGCGGCTCCGATCCTCGACGACGCCGGGCGCATCACCGGCGTCGTGCTCGTGTTCCGCGACCAGACGCTCGAGCACAACTACAAGACGCTCTTCCGGCAGATGCTCAGCGGCTTCGCCTCCCATGAACTCATCTGCGACGCCGCCGGGAAGCCCGTCGACTACCGCTTCGTGGACGTCAATCCCGCGTTCGAGCGGATGACGGGGCTCAAAGCGCGCGACGTGGCCGGCCGGACGGTGCTCGAGGTGCTGCCGCAGACGGAGCCGGAGTGGATCGAACGCTACGGGCGCGTCGTCCAGACGGGCGAGCCGATCCGCTTCCAGAGCTATTCAAGGGCCCTCGATCGGCACTACGACGTCACCGCCTACCGCGTCGCGGCCGGCCACTTCGCCACCATCTTCGCCGACGTCACCGAGACGAAGCGCATCCAGGAGGCCCTCGCGGCGAGCGAGAGCCGCTACCGCTCGCTCACGGACGACGTCCTGGACAATTCGGAGGTCGGTACGTTCATCCTCGACGCCCAGTTCCGCGTCGCCTGGGTCAACAAGGCGATGGCGCGCTATTTCGGCTTCGACCGCGAGGCCGCGATCGGCGCCGACAAACGGCAGCTCATCCGCGAGCGGATCGCGGGGATCTTCGAAGATCCGCAGACCTTTACGGACAAGGTGCTGGCCACCTACGACGACAACACCTTCATCGAGCGCTTCAACTGCCACGTGCTCGCCGGCGAGGGACGCGAAGCCCGCTGGCTCCAGCACTCGAGCCGGCCGATCACCACCGGCATCTTCGCCGGCGGCCGGGTCGAGCACTACTACGACATCACGCCCCTCAAGCGCGCGGAGGAGCGTCTGCTCCGCCAGAACGATGAACTGCGCCGCTTCAATCAACTGGCGACCGGGCGCGAAGTGCGCATGGTCGAATTGAAGCAGGAGGTCAACGAGCTTGCCCGCAAGCTCGGCGCCGATCCGCCTTATCCTCTGCATTTTCTCGCCGACCCGAAGACCCCCCCATCTTGAGCACCCGTCCCACGATGACTATTCCCACGCCTCCCCCCGCCCGTCCCTCCGCCCCCGTCACTCGATCCGAAGGCCCCGGCGCCGCGCCAGACCTCGAGGAACTTGAACGCTTCCGCCTCGCCGCGCTCAACATGATGGAGGATGCGGCCGAAGCCCGCCGGAGGCTGGAGCAGGCAAACCAGGATCTGGCGCGCGCCGTCGCCGACAACAGCCGCCTCGTCGCCGCGATCGAGCAGGGCTGGGACGCGGTGGTCATTACCGACACCGACGCCAACATCGAGTACGTCAACTCCACCTTCGAGCGCGTGACGGGGTACTCGCGCAAGGAGTTGATCGGCAAGAATCCGCGCATCCTCCAGAGCGGAAAGCAGGATCCCGGCTTCTATCGCGAGATGTGGGACCACCTGGCCAACGGATTGCCGTTCTTCGGCCGCATGGTCAACAAGCGCAAGGACGGCCAGCTCTTCATCGAGGACGCCGCCATCTCCCCCGTCAAGGACGCCGAGGGGCGGATCGTCAACTACGTGGGCGTGAAGCGCGACATCACCGAGCGGCTCAGGATGGAGGAGCAGCTGGCGCATTCCCAGAAGATGGAGACGGTCGGCCGACTGGCCGGCGGCGTCGCCCATGACTTCAACAACATGCTTGGCGTGATCCTCGGCAACGCCGAGCTGCTCAAGGAGAACCTTCACGTCGAGAGCCCGCTCCACGAGGAAGTCGACGCGATCATCGGCGCCGCCCGGCGCTCCTCCGATATCACCCGGCAGTTGCTCGCCTTCGCCCGCAGGCAGCTCGTCCAGCCCAAGATCCTCGACCTGAACGAAGCCGTGGAGGGCTGCCTCAAGCTCCTGGGCCGGCTCATCGGCGAGAACGTCGACCTCGTCTGGCTCCCCGCCGCCGAACCCTGCCGCGTCAAGATCGACCCCGTGCAGATCGACCAGATCCTCACCAACCTCTGCGTCAACGCCCGCGACGCGATCCACGACGTCGGCACGATCACCATCGAGACGTCCCGCACCACTTGTTCGCGCACCGTCTGCTCCCTGCACGAGGGCTGCGTCCCCGGCGAGTACGTCGTCCTCTCCGTTTCCGACACGGGGGAGGGGATGTCGTCGGAGGTCATCGCCCATGCCTTCGAGCCGTTCTTCTCCACCAAGCCCGTCGGAGAGGGCACCGGCCTCGGCCTCGCCACCGTCCACGGCATCGTCACTCAGAACGGCGGCTTCGTCGTCGCCGAGAGCCCGCCCGGCTCTGGAGCCGTCTTCCGCGTCCATCTGCCCGCCCAGGAACGCCCGGAGAACGAGCCGGGGCAGACCGCGCCTGTCAAGGAGCCGGTCGGCGGCGGCCAGACCGTGATGATCGTGGAGGACGAAGCCCTCCTCCTCAAGCTGGGCGCGACGATGCTTCGGAGCCTGGGCTACCGCGTCATCGCCGCCGAGGGCCCCGAGGCCGCTATCGAGCGCATGAAAGCCGAGCCCGGCAAAATCGATCTGCTGCTCACCGACGTGGTCATGTCCGGCATGAACGGCAGGGAGCTGGCGGCGCGCATCCGAGCCGACCAGCCCGA
Source organism: Lentisphaerota bacterium (assembly GCA_012514445.1). Lineage (GTDB taxonomy): Bacteria > Verrucomicrobiota > Kiritimatiellia > RFP12 > UBA3636 > JAAZAI01. The sequence goes on along the minus strand of JAAZAI010000433.1, from coordinate 2,954 downwards.
CATCCGCGTGCTCTACATGTCCGGCTACACGGCGGACTTCATCGCCAGTCGCGGCGTGCTGGAAAAGGATCTCCATTTCATCTCCAAGCCCTTCAACCGGCACGATCTCGCGGTGCACATCCAGCGCTGCTTAAACTCCGAAGCGTCCCCCGGCCATGCGGATTCTTGATCTCACGGGCGTCTGGCGGCTGTCCTCGCCTGGGCTCGAGGCCGTCGCCGGCCTCGACGTCGTCGTTCCCGGCGGCGTCCACCCCGCGCTCATGGAGGCGGGGCTCATCCCCGATCCCGGCATCGGCGACAACGCCGCCGAGGTGAAGTGGGTCGGCGAACGCGACTGGATCTTCGAACGCCCGTTCGAGGTGGACGCGGCGCTGCTGGCCCACGACATCGTCGACCTCGAATTCGACGGCATCGACACGATCGCCGAGGTCTTCGTCAACGACGTCGCCGTGCTGAAGGCCGACAACATGTTCCATCGCTGGCGCGCCGAGGTCAAGCACGCGCTCCGTCCCGGCGCCAACCACGTGCGCGTGGCGGTGTCCGCACCCTGCCGCGCGGCGGGTTCCGCGGCCGCCCGCAAGGCGCGCTATGGTTTCGGCTCCGCCTACAGCCCGGAATGCGTCACCGCCGGCATTTCGCGTCCCGTGCGCCTCCGGGCGTGGAACGCGGCCCACTTCAGCGACTTCGGCTTCAGCCAGCGCCACGCGGCCGGCGCTGCGTCGATCTTCCTCGGCGGCTGGATCGAAACGGCGGGCGACAGCTTCGCGGGCCTCGGCGTGCGCTTCGCGATCACCGATCCCGACGGCGTCTGCGTGTGCCGCGGCGATGGCGCCGTGCCCGAGCAGGGCGACGGCGCGTTCAACGCCGAGGCGCGCATCGACGAGCCCCGGCTCTGGTGGCCCAACGGCCTCGGGGAGCAGCCGCTGTACGGCCTCGAGGTGACGCTCCACGACGCGGCCGGCGCGACCCTCGACCGCATCGCCTGCCGCATCGGACTGCGCACGCTCTTGACGGAAGCGGATGAGACCGGCGGCGCGCGCCGCCTCGCCTGCAACGGCGTGGCGTTCGCGCTCAAGGGCGCCGTGTGGATCCCGCCCGGCCTCTTCCCCTCGCGCGTGGCCCCCGAAGACTACTCCTTTCTCGTGGGCAGCGCCGCCGAGGCGGGCCTCAACGCGCTGCGGATGTGGGAGGGCGGCACGTTCGAGGACGAGGCCTTCTGGGACGCCTGCGACGAGCGGGGGCTCGTCGTGCTCGGCCTCGCGGCGATCGGCTCGGCCGACGTCGACGACGACAACGAGGACGGCGAGGACCATCGCTACCGCCTGCTTCCGCGTGCCTGCATCCCCGACGTGCTCCTCGGGGAGCCGGACGAGACGGACGGGCTCAGCGTGCTGCGCGACGTGTTTTCGTATCCCGCGCCCGAGACGCTGGAAGCCTGCGTTCCGCCCGCTTCGCGCAACATCACCTGCGCGGCGATGGAAGCGCGCGTGGCCGGCGGCCGCGGCGCCGCGGGCCTCGTGACCGCGCTCGCCGCGAGGTGGCCGCTGCCCGGCGAATTCCGCGACTGGCTCTGGCTCAGCCAGATCGCCCACGGCGTCGAGGTCTGCGCCGCGATCGCCGGGAAGCTCCGCGACCCGGCCTGCCCCGGCGTGCTCTGGGAGCCCTTCGCAAGCTGCTGGGCGATCGCCGACGGCTCGTCCATCGACGCCGACGGCCGCTGGAAGGCGCTGCACTATCTCGCGCAGGGCGAACTGGCCCCGACGACGGTGCGCGGCTTCGCGCGCGAAGGCGGCCGGGTCGACGTGTCGATTCTCAACACCGGCGCGGACGACGTTGCGGCGAGGTTCGTCTGGTCCGCCACGACCATGGGCGGCCTCGTGCTCGACCAGGGCGAACGCGAACTGGCGTGCGCGGCCGGAGCGTCCGTCGAGGGCGGACCGCTCGATCTGCGCGCGCTGCTCGACCACTACCGCCCCGAGGAGGTCGTGCTCTGGCTTTCGCTGCTCGACGCCGAGGGCTTCACGCTGTCCCGCGCGCCGGTGCTCTTCGCGCCGCCCAAGCATCTGGCGATGGAGGATCCGCGCATCGCGGTGGATGTGGCCGACACGCTCGACGTCGACGGCGAGCAGGCGTTCAAGGTGACGCTCTCGGCCACGAGCCCCGCCTTCTGGGTGTGGCTGGATCTTCCCGGCGAACAGGCGCAGTTCAGCGACAACTTCTTCTGCCTCGAGCCCGACGAGCCGCTCGACGTCTTCGTCTCCGCCGTGAACGCCATGACCCAGTTCGCCTTCCGCCGCAAGCTGGTCGTCCGCAGCCTCTACGACATCCGCGTCGGCCGCGCTCCCACATGAAAGCCACGAATGTCGTTACGGGACTCCTGTTCAATTTTGCCGCTATCCCTTTGTCCGTGAAACGCGTGTGTCGAGAACTGCATTCCCGTCCCGACAGCCAAGCGGAGTAGGATCAAGAGTGTTTTTTCTATCAGGAAAACTGGAAAACAGGAAATGAGAGATGCTTTTCGTGATCCAGACTTTCACGACCCCCAGCCGCCGCTCCAGCCATTCCATCCCGTTTTCCCGTTTTTCTGATTCAATCCCCACATCCGCGCCACCTCCGCTGCTGAAAGATTCAATTTGAAATCATGAAATCAGGAATGCCCCCGCCCGTGAAGCATCTGCAGAACAGCCTTCCGCGACACCGCAGTCCCTTCCTGATTTCAGATAAAAACTTTCCAACATTCATTCAACTCAACTTGTGAAGTCCACGCCATGAACACGCCATCCATTCCCTTCCGTTCCTTCGACGGCGCACCGTCCTTTCATCATCCGATGACGATCGCGCTTCCTACCAGGCGAGTTCGAGCGGTTCGAGCAGGCCGCAGGGGACGAGGCCGCGCTCGCGCACGTCGTGCCGGTCCATCTCCCCGGGTCCCGTCCAGGTCGGCCACTTCTCGT
>JAAZAI010000432.1 GCA_012514445.1 Lentisphaerota bacterium | reverse complement strand
GTCACGTGGCACGCCGAGAGCGTCTCGGCGATGTACGCGGCGGTCGCGTCGCCTTCGACGTCCGTCGCCAGCGCGAGGACGACCTCGCGGAACGCCCCGCCCTCGAGGCGGCGGCGCAGCTCGGCGAGGCGGATGTCCTCGGGCCCCGAGGCGGCCATGGGCGAGATGCGCCCGTGCAGCGCGTGGTAGACGCCGGTGAAGGCGCCGGAGCGCTCGATGGCCATGATGTCGCCGGGGTCTTCGACGACGCAGAGCAGCGCGTGGTCGCGCCGCGTGTCGGAGCAGAGGCGGCAGGGGTTGTCCTGGCGCGTCGTGATCGAGCCGCAGAGACGGCAGGCGCAGACGTTCTCGCGGACGTCGGCGAGCGCCTCCAGCAGCGGCAGCATCACCTCGTCGCCCTTGCGCACAAGCGCGAGGGCGACGCGTTCGGCGGAGCGCCGGCCGATGCCGGGCAGCCGGGAGAGCGCGTGCGTCAGATTTTCAAAGGGATTCGCCATCGCGGGTTGATTCAGGGGCCCAGCGGCTAGAGGCTAGCGGCTAGGGGGCTGTTTTTCATGAAACTTTGTCGTGAGCTTTGTCGACCCCATTTTCACCGCACGGGATCGGAATTACTCGGCTGAGCTGACTCACACACTTACTTGGTTGAGCTGACTCCTACACAGGCTCGATTACGATCCTGCCGGGCAACACCTGAACCCTGAACCCTCCATTCCTACGCGGAGGGCAAGGAAATCAGCCGCCGAGGAGTCCGTCGAGGCCCATTTCCTTCGTCATCTTCTGCATCTGGGCGGAGGCGTCGTCCTTGGCCTTCTTGAGGGCGCGGTTGACGTTGTCGAGGATCGTGCGTTCGAGCTTGTCGAGACGGGTGATGTCGACGACCTCGGGTTTGATGACGATGGCGGCGACGGTGAGGTCGCCGCGAGCGGTCACCTTGACGCCGGCGTTCTCGAAGTCGACGGTCTGGGACTCGAGCTGCTTCTGGATCTTCTTGACCTGGCTGCGGAGTTCCATGGCCTGCTTGGCCTGCTGGAAGAAGTTGGGAGTTGCCATTTGGCGGGGTCTCTGGGGTTGGTGTGGACTAGACGGGTTTGTGCTTGATTTCGGCGACGCTCCCGTCGAAGATGCGGAGGGCTTCTTTCACGACGGGCAGTTCGATGATGCGGGCGTTGCGCTCGGCCTCGGTTTCGAGAGGCGCTTCGGGGTCGGCGGGCTCGTCGGCGGGGCCCTCGGGCGCTTCGGGCTCGGCCTCGGGCGCGGGCTGGGGGGCCGCGGGCGCGGCAGCCATCGGGGTGCGGGGCGCGGCCGGCGGCGCGGACTGGGGGGCCGCGGGCGCGACCGCCTTCGGGGCGCGGGACGCCTCCGCCGCGGGCGTGGGATCGGCCGGCGCGGCGTCGGCGAGCTGGACGAGCTTCTTGAGGATGCTTTCGAGGTCGACGAGGTGGGTGGCGCGGGCGCAGCGGATGAGGGTGGTCTCGATCATCGTGCGCTGGGAGAGGGCGAGGCGCAGCTTGCTCTCGAGGTCGATGAGGTTCTCGACGATGGCGAGCACGGCGGTGGTCGAAGCGGTCGACGTCTGCGCGCGGAGCGTGGAGCACTGCGCGTCCGTGAGGTCGAGGCCGGTGGTGGCGCCCTCGAGCTGGATGCAGACGAGCAGGTTGCGGAAATGGGCGATGAGCTCGGCGACGAGGCGGCGCAGGTCCTTGCCGGCGGCGTCGAGCTCGTTGAGGAGCTTGAGCACCTGGGGCACGTCGCCGGTGAGGACGGCGGCGGCGAGCTTCTCGATCGTGCCGCGGGCGGCGAGGCCGAAGACGCTGAGCACGTCGGACTCGCGGATTTTGCGGCCGGTGAAGGCGATCATCTGGTCGAACGCGGACTCGGCGTCGCGCATGCCGCCGTCGGCGCCGCGGGCGATGGCGATGAGCGCGTCCTCGTCCACCTCGACCTGCTCGGACTCGGCGATCTTGCGGAGCTGGCCGACGATGTCGGCGATGGAGATGCGGCGCAGATCGAAGCGCTGGCAGCGGGAGAGGATCGTGCCGATGATCTTCTCGGGCTCGGTGGTCGCGAAGATGAACTTGACGTACGGCGGCGGCTCCTCGAGCGTCTTGAGCAGGGCGTTGAACGCGCTGCCCGAGAGCATGTGCACCTCGTCGATGTAGAAGATGCGGAACTTGCCGCCGACGGGGGCGAAGCCGACGTTGTCGATGATCTTCGAGTGGACGTCCTCCACCTTGTTGTTGGAGGCGCCGTCGATCTCGGTGACGTCGAAGGAGGTGCCGTTGGCGATTTCGCGGCAGGCGTCGCATTCGCCGCAGGGGGTGACGGTGGGGCCGTGCTTGCAGTTGAGCGCCTTGGCGAAGATGCGGGCGATCGTGGTCTTGCCGGTGCCGCGGGGGCCGGCGAGGAGGTAGGCCTGCGCGATGCGGTTCTGCTCGATCGCGTTGCGCAGCGTGTTGACGACGGGATCCTGCCCGACGACTTCGTCGAATCGCTGGGGGCGCCATTTTCGCGCGATCACTTCGTATGCCATGTCCTGCTCCGGTTTCCATCACGTTGAACAATGCTCGGATTATACCCCTAAAGCGGGTGCTTTTTCAAGGGCGATGATTACGCGCGCCGCAATTTCAGGCAAATCTGCATCGACGACACAAATCCGCCTGAAAAGTCTTGCTTTTCGGGTTGCGTTCGTTTAGGCTAGCAGCTTGTCGAACCCGGGAGGATGCAAGATGGAACCGAAGCAGGACGACTACATTCCGCGCGCGATTGAAAAGACGCTTGCCGCCACGGCCGTGAATTTCCCTGTCACCATGGTCTGCGGCCCCCGACAAGTTGGCAAAACCACCCTGCTTCGCAACACGCTGCCGCGGCAAGGCGACTTGAGCTGGGTCACGCTGGACGATCCCCTGTCGCGGGCCGCCGCCAAATCCGACCCCGGACTGTTCCTCCAGCGATATCCAGCCCCGCTCGTGATCGACGAATTCCAATATGCGCCGGAGCTGCTTCCCCATATCAAAATGCGTGTCGACGAGGAGGGCGGGGACGGACGCTACTTCCTGACCGGCTCCCAGCTTTTCTCGATGATGCGCAACGTCGGCGAGTCGCTCGCCGGGCGCGTCGGCGTCCTGTCCCTGTATTCGCTGTCCGAGGCGGAGCTGGCCGGAAGAGGCGGCGAGTTCTTCCTTCCTGGCGCATTCGACGCCGTCGCCCGCGCCCGTGAATCCAAAACGGATCTGCCGACGATCGCCAGCCGGATTTTCCGTGGCGGCATGCCCCGGATGGTCGTCAGACCCGACTTGACGCCGGACGTTTTCTTCGGTTCCTACGTGCAGACGTATCTGGAGCGGGACATCCGGGATCTCGCCCTCGTCCGCGACGAAACGCGGTTCATCCGGTTCATCTCCTGCGTCGCGGCCCGGACGGGACAGGAGGTCGTCTACGAGGATCTCGCGCGCGCAGCCGAAGTCGACAACAACACCGCGCGTTCCTGGCTGTCGCTTCTGGCGGCCACGGGAATCGTCTTCCTGCTCCAGCCCTGGGCCGCGAATCTCACCAAGCGAATCGTCAAGCGCCCGAAACTGTATTTCATGGACACGGGGCTATGCTGCTATCTCGCCCATGCCAGCAATCCCCGGACGTTGATGGTTTCGCAGCTCGCAGGGCCGATGTTCGAGACGTTCGTCGCGACCCAGATCATCAAGTCCTTCGCGTCGCGTGGGATGGATCCCCACCACTATCTCTACTACTATCGCGACAAGAACGGAAACGAGATCGACATGCTCATCGCGCACGAGAACAAACTTCACCCCGTCGAGATCAAGCTTTCCTCCGACCCCGGAAGGCACGCCGCGCGCCACTTCCGCCTGGTGCCCGAGCTTGGCCTCGCCCGCGGCCACGGCGCGGTCATCTGCATGAGCCCGAACGTCGTCCCCATCGACGCCCTCACGGACATCCTCCCCGTCCAGGTCGTTTGAACCCGAGGGGAAAGATGAAGCTGAAATTTCCAAGGCAAACAAAGTATGCGCCGACCATGGCGGAGTGGGTTCGAACTCGTCGGACCCAGATCGATGCGGGGCATGATGTCGTTTTGGAACTTTGCGAAAGGACTGGATTCGTGCGGAAGACGGCGCTGATCATGATTGGCAAAGACGCAGAGGTTTTCGAGACGGACTGGAAATGGTCTCCCCACACCTTTCCATCGCCACTCAAGGCTCTGGCGCAAGCACTGCAGCTCGATGGCATGGTTGGCGGATTTGCCACGCAGTTTCACGCTGGACGAATCACAATCAGAAGAGTCGAACCAAGCCTCGCAGGGTGTGCCTCGCAATCTCGGCAACCCCGAAGGCCAACGTTGCGTGCCCTTTCTCCCCAAAGAAATTCAAGCGAACCCACTCTCCCAGCCCGCCTCAGGGCACCATGAACTGGCGCGAGAAGGCCACGACGTCGGCGCGCAGCTTGCGGTGCAGGTCGGCGTCGCCGATGTTCTGGAGCACGGTGGCGATCGTCTCGCCGACGAAGGCCATGTCGTCCTCCTTCATGCCGCGGGTCGTCACGGAGGCCGTGCCGATGCGGATGCCGGAGGTGACGAACGGGCTGTTCTTGTCGAACGGAATCGTGTTCTTGTTGACGATGATGCCGGTGTCGTCGAGCGCGGCGGCGGCGGCCTTGCCGGTGAGGCCGGCGGCGGCGACGTCCACGAGCAGCAGATGGTTGTCCGTGCCGCCGGAGACGAGGCGGAATCCGCGCCCCTTCAGGACGCCCGCGAGAGCGGCGCAGTTCTTGACGACCTGGTGCGCATAGTCCTGGAACGCCGGGCTCATCGCCTCCTTGAAACAGACGGCCTTGGCGGCGGTGGTGTGCATGAGCGGGCCGCCCTGGAGCCCCGGGAAGACGGTCTTGTTGATGGCCGCCTCGAATTCCTTGCGGCAGAGCACGAGGCCGCTGCGCGGCCCGCGCAGGGTCTTGTGCGTGGTGGAGGTGACGAACTCCGCGTACGGAACCGGGCTCGGATGCGAGCCGCCGGCGACGAGGCCGGCGATGTGCGCCATGTCCACGAGCAGCATCGCGCCGCAGGCGTCCGCGACCTGGCGCCAGCGGACGAAGTCGAGCGTGCGCGGATACGCGCTGGCGCCGGCGACGATCAGCTTGGGCTTGACCTGCTTCGCCTGCTCGATCAGGGCGTCGTAGTCGAGCATCTCGGTCTTGGGATCGACATGGTAGGGGACGATGTTGAAGAGCTTGCCCGAGAAGTTGACCGGCGAGCCGTGGGTGAGATGGCCGCCCTGGTCGAGGCTCATCGAGAGGATCGTGTCGCCGGGTTCGAGCACGGCGAAGTAGACGGCCATGTTGGCGGAGGAGCCGCAATGGGGCTGGACGTTGGCGGCCTCGGCGCCGAAAAGCTGCTTGGCGCGCTCGATCGCGAGGATCTCCACTTCGTCGACGTACTTGCAGCCGCTGTACCAGCGCTTGCCGGGGTAGCCTTCGGCGTACTTGTTCGTCATGATGCTGCCCTGCGCCTCGCGCACGGCGCGGGAGGTCAGGTTTTCGGAGGCGATCAGGTTGATCGTCTCCTCCTCCTGCCTCTTGTGTTCGAGGATGGCGCGGTAGACCTCGGGATCCTCGTCCTGGAGATGGGCGACTTCGACGAGGCGGTTGCCGGCGTTCGTGAGGCCGCCGACGCGGCGGGCGTGGCGCGCCTCGCCGGGGAAGTCGGCGGAGAGCCAGGCGTCGACGATCGCGGGCACGGCCTCGGGGGGCTGCTGCACGGCGCCGAGGACGAGGACGTTGGCGTCGTTGTGGTTGCGGGAGATCCGCGCCAGATCGGGCGTGTGGCAGAGCGCCGCGCGCACGTGAGGAAAGCGGTTCGCCGTGATGCTCATGCCGATGCCGGTCGTGCAGACGAGGATGCCGCGTTCGGCCGCGCCGGTCTCCACCGCGGCGGCCACGGCCTCGCCGAAGACGGGATAGTCGGCCGATTCGGCCGTTGAACAGCCGCAGTCCGTGAAGGCGACGCCCTTCGAGACGAGATGGCGCTTGATGGCTTCCTTGGTCGCGAAGCCGCCGTGGTCTGAACCCAATGCAATCGTCATGGTGCTTTCCGTTTTCCGCTCCGTGTCGATTCCAGCCCGGAGCCTGCCGTTCGGAAGACGCGTTGCGCCTGCCGCCTGTGTTCGTTAGAAATATGCCCGTCCATTATAGCGGAAGTGCCCGGATTAGAGAAACGGAAAAAACAGCAGGGATCGGATGGCCTTCTCCACCTCGTCGGGGTCGACGGAGGTGTCGCGGCAGGCTCCGCAAGGACGGGTGTTGTTCACGGCCAGCACGGGCTTGGGAAGCGTCGCCAGCACGCCCGCGACGAGCTCCTTCTCGCACGCCACCGCCACCACGGCATGCGTGCTCTCGCGCCTCACCTCCTCCACCGCCCGTCGGCCGCCGCCCACGACGACGCAGCGGACGCCGTACTTCGCCGCCAGCGCCTTCATGTCCCCGACGCGGCACTTGCCGCACTGCTTGCAATTCGCGATGTCCTCGCGCACGTTCTGCGCACACCCGCTCCACTGCATGCAGTGCGGCAGCAGCAGCAGCAGATGCTCCGGCGCCACTTTCACACGACGGCGCGCGGTCAGCGCGTTGCTCTTCCTGATGAACCATTCCTTGAACATGCGGAGTTTTGTTGTTGCTTCTATTTCGCGGCAAGAGGATTCTCAAGGCGCAGCCCGGGAAAACGTGCGAACCCGACATCGGCCGTGCACAGCAGCAGACCGTGCTCCACCGCGAGCGCCGCCAGATGTGCGTCGGGAACGTGGTTGGCGCGCAGGCCGGAACCGGAAAGGAAACCGTCGAGAACCGTGCGGTGCCGTTCCGTGGGCTGCGGCACCCAGACGCTCGGACATGCCAGCCACGAACAGGCTTGGCGCCACGCGGCATCGACGCTCTGAGGCAGGGCGAAAACGCGGGGGTTGGAAACGAGTCGCACAAATGCCAACAGACTCGGCCATGGCAGGCCGAGCGGCTCTTGCGCATTCAACCGATCATCGAGCCACTGCCGTGCGATGACGTGCTGGGGAAAGGAGCTGACATGGGCATAGACCAGAAGGTTGGCATCGACGAGCCTCATCGGAAATCGTCCCCTTCTGCCACGGCAAGCGCCTCGGTCACGTTGTCGATTCCGCCCACGAGGCAACGCCCCAGGTCAACCGCTGGCGTATGGTAGGGCTCCCTCGGGATTTCGCGATTGCCGACAAGCTCCCGCAAACCCAGGCGCAAGGCATCGTTCACGGCATCCCGCAACGCCACGTGACGGGTTCGCCGCATGTGATCAAGCTGCACCGCCACATCGTCGTCAAGGGTTAAAGTCGTTCTCATGCATCAAACCATACACAATGTGATGTCTTGATGTCAAGTCGTATTCCCGAGGCGCGGGCGTCTCGCGAAACCCGAGCATCCGCTTGACCCACGCGCGATACGGCGGATAGCGGACCGCCGGATCGAAACCCATGCCGCGCACCAGCACGCTGCGCCGATGCGTGAAGGCGTCGAACCCGGCCTTGCCATGGCACGCCCCCATGCCGCTCGCGCCCACGCCGCCAAAAGGCAGCCGCGGCGGCGCGAGATGCAGGACGACGTCGTTGACGCACACGCCGCCGGAACGCGTCCTTTTCAGCACGGCGCGCTGCGCGTCGCGCGAGCGGCTGAAGCAATACAGGGCCAGCGGCGCGGGTCGCGCGTTGACAAACGCGATCGCCTCGTCCAGCGAATCCACCGCGAGGATCGGCAGGATCGGCCCGAAGATCTCCTCCCGCATCACCGCGTGATCGGGCGCGACGTCGCGCAGAATCGTGGGCGCAAGATAGCGCGATGCGCGATCGACCTGCGCCCCGGTCGCGACCGTGCCGCCCTCCAGCAGCGCGACGAGGCGCGAGAGATGCGCCTCGTTGACGATGCGCCCGTAGTCCGGGCTCGCGCGCGGGTCCTCGCCGAAGCTGGCGCGCACGGCCTCGACGCACGCGCGGACGAACGGCGCCTCGACTCGGCGGTCCACGAGCACGTAGTCCGGCGCGACGCAGGTCTGCCCTGCGTTGAGGAACTTGCCCCAGACGATCCGCCGCGCGGCGACGCCGACGTCCGCCGTCGCCTCGACGATGCAGGGCGACTTGCCGCCGAGCTCGAGCGTGACCGGGACGAGGTTCGGCGCGGCGGCGGCGAGGACTTTGCGGCCGACGGCGGCGCCGCCGGTGAAGAAGATCGTGTCGAACGGCAGCGCGGTCAGCGCGGCGGCGACGTCGGGGCCGCCAGTCGCGACCGCCACGGCGTCGGGGTCGAGGACTTCCACCAGGTGCGCGGCGAGCCACGCGGCGCTGGCGGGCGCGAGCTCCGAGGGCTTGAGCACGACGCAGTTGCCGGCCGCCAAGGCGGACACGAGCGGCACCAGCGCGAGCTGGACCGGATAGTTCCACGGCGAGAGGATGAGCGCCGTGCCGTAGGGGCTGGCGTGGATTTCACCGCGTCCCGGGCGCACGGCGAAGGGTACCGGCACGCGCCGCGGCCGCGCCCAGCGGCGGAGATTCGAAAGGGCGGTGGCGATCTCCTGCCGGACGAAAGCCGTCTCGGTGAGATGCGCCTCGAAGGCGGACTTCCCAAGGTCCTTCGCCAACGCGTCCGCGATCCCGCGCCCGTCGCTTCGCAGCAGCGCGTCCAGCCGCTCGAGCTGGCCCCGCCGCCAGTCGAGCCCGAGCGTACGGCCTGCGCG
>JAAZAI010000051.1 GCA_012514445.1 Lentisphaerota bacterium | reverse complement strand
GCGATCCCCTTCGATCGATTTCAGATAGTCGTCGAAAATCCTTGGTTATCACAATCCCCAGTAGCTTGCCGCTGCGATACCCCCGGCGATGCCTCTCCACCCGTTTCCGCAAGTCGGACGCGTTGATCGTTTCTTTTTTCATAAAAATAGGCCGTTTGACGACCTCTGCGTAGTATGGTAGTCTTACCCCCTTTCTGAGGCAAGGAAATCTTTCTGAAACCAAGGACGACACCCATGAAATTCACACCTGACACCGTCATCAAGCGCGACGAAATCACGCGCTACTACGCCAACGGCCGCGACTTCATCGACGACGAACTCATCGAGCGCCAGCTCGAAGCCGCCCGGAACCCGGATCCCGCGCGCGTCCGCGACATCCTCGCGAAGTCCCTCGCCATTCAGACGCTCGAGCCCGCCGAGACCGCCCTCCTGCTGCACGTCTCGGATCCGGAGCTGCGCCGCGAGATGGAGGAGGCCGCACTCAAAATCAAGCGCTTCGTGTACGACAACCGCATCGTCACGTTCGCGCCGATGTACATCTCCAGCTTCTGCGTCAACCGCTGCCGCTACTGCGGCTTCAGCAGCGAGAACGACCTGCTCAAGCGCCGCTGCCTGACGATGGACGAAATCAAGGCCGAGGCCGCCGCCATGACCGGCCGCGACGGCCACAAGCGCGTCATGGCCGTGTTCGGCGAACACCCGATCTCCGGGGCCGAGTTCATCGCCCAGAGCCTCGAGGCCATCTACTCCGTCAACGTCAAGACGCGCCACGGCACGAGCAACGTCCGCCGCATCAACGTCAACGCCGCGCCCATGTCCATCGACGACCTCAAGATCATCCAGAAGGGCGGCATCGGCACGTTCCAGGTCTTCCAGGAGACGTACCACCACAAGACTTACGCGGACATGCACCCCGCGGGCACCGTCAAGGGCGACTACGGCTGGCGCATCACCGCCATGCACCGCGCCTTCGATGCCGGCATCGACGACGTCGGCCTCGGCGTGCTCTTCGGCCTCCACGACTGGCGCTTCGAGGTCATGGGCCTCGTCACCCACGCCCGCGAGCTGGAGCGCTTCCGCGGCATCGGCCCGCACACGTTCTCCGTGCCGCGCCTCCACCCCGCCAGCGGCTCCGAAGTCTCCAGCAACCCGCTCGACGACTTCACGGACGACAACTTCAAGCACGCCGTCACCGTGCTGCGCCTCTCGGTGCCGTACACGGGGCTGATCGTCACCGCGCGCGAGTCCCCGGAGCTGCGCGACGCCTGCGTCGACCTCGGGATCACCCAGATGGACGCCTCCACGCGCATCGGCATCGGCGCCTACGCCGCGCAGGCCGGGCAGGAGATCGACGAGCAGCAGTTCCTGCTTGGGGATCCGCGCACGCTCGAGGAGCTCATCTGCGACCTCGCCCGCCGCGGCATCATCACCTCCTTCTGCACCGCCGGCTACCGCTGCGGGCGCACGGGCGGATGCATCATGGACTCGCTCAAGACCGGCAAGGAAGGCACGTTCTGCAAGATCAACGCCGTGCTCACCTTCCGCGAATGGCTCGACGACTTCGCCTCGCCCGCGAGCGTCAAGATCTGCGAACCCGTCATCAAGGCCGAACTCGCCGCGATTCAGGAAAACTACCCCAAGTTCTACCCGCAGATCCTCGACCGCTACAACCGCATCTGCGCCGGCGAACGCGACCTGTACTTCTAGGGGTGATGGAAGACTGGAATGATGGAATAGTGGAATGATGGAATCCACATGAGGAACTAGTCTTGGTGCATCGGAACCAGAAATGAAAGGGCGCTGCCACGACGCCCTTCCTCGGTACGTCGCTACCGCGCCGCGCATGATGGACATGTTGGCCCTGTGAAAATACACTTGAGCCGCGTGTCACAAATGTGTTACATTTTCGGCATGAAAACAGACGTACTCCACACTCGCATCGCTCCGTCGCTGAAAAAGCAGGCGGAATCCGTTTTCGACCAGATCGGGATCTCTTCATCGGACGCGATCCGCATCTTCTTCAAGCAGGTCATTCTGCGGAAGGGACTTCCCTTTGACGTCGTAGTCCCCACGACGACGACGAAGCGAGCGTTCGAAGCATCGGAGGCGGGCCGGGAACTGGTCGTCTGCGAGGACGCGAACGACATGTTCAGCAAGCTCGGAATCTGATGTTCACGCCCGTCTACACGAAGCAATTCGAGAAGGACACGAGACGGTGCGTCCGGCGCGGCAAGAACATGGAGAAGTTCAAGATTCTCGCCCGGACGCTCCTTTCCGGCAATCCCCTGGACGCCATCCATCGGGATCACAAACTCGCGGGCAATCTCGTGGGCCGGCGTGATTGCCATGTCGAGTCCGACTGGGTGCTGATCTACCGGATCGAAGGAAGTTTTCTGATCTTCGAGCGCATGGGAACGCATTCGGATTTGTTCGAATAATTTACCGCAGGAAAGCATGCTTTGCGCGAAGGAGGCTCAAGAAAACGGTTTGCACGAGGATAATGAAACCAAGCCGAGGAACTCGTCTTTGTGGCGAGACGGCATGCATGAGGAGTGACGCCAATAACACTGTACTGCAAAGGAGATGAAATCATGAGCCGATCACAATTTCCCCTCTGGTATCGACCGTGCACAATACTTCCCGTCTTGGGGAGTCTGTATGTTGCCGTCCCGAGCAAATGGGATTTCAGTCCGCATGTTCTGACGCACTCGATGCCATATTTCCTCGTCGGTGCATCTGACTGGGGCGTTGGGAATATCTACGCTTTCACGAAACTCGCGTTCTGGATTGGATTGGTGCTGGGAGCGCTTGCAAACGCAGGTTGTGCGCATCCGGCCGATCACGGCCTTATGCGCTCAGTCGTGTGGCGGATTCGGCAAAACCTGTGGCACCTCGCCGCTGCACTTGTTCTAGCGACGTGCCTCGTGCCATTCATGCAGTATCATGGAGACGCGCACGAGACCTGGCTGCTCACTGCCTACCTCTTCGCTGGGATTATCATCGTTCTGACCATTCACTCCATCGGCCAGATTCAATCGTGGACGAAACGCATGCGGATGATCGGAGCGCTGCTCGTGGCAATCGCCTGGGGCTTTGTTCGTGTGAGCACGGAACACCCCTGAAGAAGGAACACGGGTGGCGGAACAAGAGCGTGGACTCTTACGGCTCACCCGTCATTTCGCATTCGAGCCATGCTCTGTTTCTCGATGGTCTGCATGGACGGAAAAATGTGTTTCTCGTGGTTGGTCTGGAGTCGGATGGTCGTCGGAGATTCCTCGATTAGCCCCAAATAGAAGCTTAATATGCTGTGATTCAGAACATTTTAGGTGCTAAACATCAGGTTCCGCCTCCTGACAACCCATGACGCCGACCCATCACCAGCCGCTTCTATCCGACAGCCTTGCCGCGATCCTGCGGCAAGGCCTGCCGGTCGCATCGGCCGCGGCGTTCCCCGAGCCGCCCGGCGCCGGGGCCGCCGCCGTCGCCGAGGCGCTGCGGCGCGACCCGGACGTGTCCGCCGTCTTCGCCATCCTCCCCACGCCGATCGCGCTCGAGGCGTTCTGCAACGACGCGCTCGCGTTCTGCCCGACGGCCTCCGGCGTCCATCCCTACCCGATGCTCGACCTCGCGGAGGAGGACCCCGAGGCCGCCGCCGCGCGCTTCTCCGCGCTCAACCTCCTGCGGCGCGTCAAGTCGCCGCAGGCCATCGTCGCCACCTGCGTCCAAGCCCTGCTCCAGCCCTCGCCGGATCCTGATCGCACCGAGGCCCTCTCGCAGACCGTCGCCGTCGGCGAGTCGCCGGGCCTCGAGGCGTTCGTCGGCTGGCTCGCCGATGCCGGCTACGTCCGCGAACGCGAGGTGTACGAGCCCGGACGCTACGCCGTCAAGGGCGGCATCGTCGACGTCTGGCCGCCCGCGGCGCGCCTGCCCTCGCGCATCGAGTTCGCGGGCGACGACGTCGAGTCGCTGCGCGACTTCAACCCGCTCGACCAGCGCTCCG
>JAAZAI010000431.1 GCA_012514445.1 Lentisphaerota bacterium | reverse complement strand
TGAAGAAGATAGAGCAGGAATCGTCTATTTGCACGCGGTGTCGTCATTCTTGTCTCATGCAGAACAGTGTTATTGAGCCTACTTCGCGTGAGTGCTTGCCCACGTCAAGGCAGGGAGTCTAGTCATTCTTGCCCCATAGGTCAACCTTTGAAAAGTCGTTGTGCGATTAACGGTGAGCGATTACGATCACGATTACGATTACGATTAAGAATCCTGAACCCCGAACCCTGAACCCTCTAGCCCCTAGCCGCTAGCCCCTAGACGCTAGTACCTGACCCCTGAACCCTGAACCCTCAAGACTCAAACCTCAAAACCCGAAAGGAAAAACACCATGTGCACCTACCGCGTCCTGCTTGAAATCGAAGACGGACCCCGCAGCACCCACCGGCGCTTCTCGCTGAACGTCCCGGCCAACACCTCGCTCGCCGCCGCGATCATGGCGGAGAAGCTCGGCGACCAGTGCGTCAACGAACCCGTCGGCTCGCTCTACACCCACGCGGTCTCGATCCACCGCCTGCCCGAGCCCCGCAAGGCCCGAGCGGCCAACCCCCACGCCGCCATCCGCGCGGCGTAGCCACCACGCAAGAAAACCCAAACCCCAAAAACACCAGGAGACACCATGCTCAAGGCCATCGTCAACTACAGCAAGAAAGTCCCGGCGGAGACGGAATACTCCAGCCAGGGCTATTCGCTCTCCCTCGAAACCGAAATCGCGGCCGGCGACCCCGCCTCGATCCAGGCCCAGATCCACAGCGCCTTCCTCCTCGTGAAGGCCAGCGTGGAGCAGGAACTCGCCAACGGCGGCGTTCCCGCCAACGTCCCCGCCACCGCAAGCCCGGCCACGGCTGCCGAGGACCGCTCCGCCGAGCGCATCGAACGCGTCGAGCGCGTCGACCGGATCGAGCGCAAGGCGTCGAACAAGCAGATCGGCTACATCAACTCGCTCGTCTCGAAGAAGGGCGTCGCCCTCAGCGAGCTGACGGCCGACATCCGCCGCCGCTTCAACGCCGAGGGTCTCTACGACCTCACGGCCAAGCAGGCCAGCGCCGTCATCGACGAGCTGAGCCAGGCCTCCCGCGACACGCGGGCGGCGTGAGGAGACAGAATCCAGAAGACAGAATCCAGAATCCAGAATTCAGAATGCCGCTGCGGCGAATGCACGGTCGACAAGGCCAGACCATTCGCCATTCTGGCTACTGGCTTCTGGATTCTGGATTCCCCACTCGCAACGAAAGGAAACACCATGAGCACGCTTGCCGATTACCGCGACCGGCCCCACTGGTCGTACAGCGCGTTGAACCAGTTCTTCAACATCTGCTCGCTGCAGTTCGCCTTCCAGCGCATCCTCAAGCTCCCGACGGCGTTCACCCCGGTCGCGCTCGGGTTCGGCTCGGCCTACCACCGGGTGATGGAGCACATCGCGCTCGTCCGCATGGAGGGGCGGACGCCCAGCCCCGCCGACGCCTCGGACCTCTTCCAGTCCGCGTTCGAGCGCCAGATCGAGGACGAGCCCGATTTGAAGTTCGACGACGGGGCGGACGCCGAGTCCTGCGCCCGGCTGGGCCGCGACATGTGCGCCTGCTACGTCGAGGGCATCGACCCGGAGGAGCAAGTCGTCGCGATCAGCGAGGCGTTCGCCGTGCCGATGACCGACGCCACCGGCTTCACGCTGGAGACCCCGCTCATCGGGGAGATCGACTGCGTGGTCGCCAAGGACGGGAAAAAGTCGCTCGTGGACTGGAAGACCTCCGGCTCCCGCTGGCCCAAGGCGAAGGCGTCGCGGGACTGGCAGCCCACGGCGATGCTGCTCGGCTACGGCGTCCAGCACGGCGAGACGCCCGACTTCCGCTTCGACGTGGTGGTGAAGAACAAGAAGCCGGTCTTCGAGCAGCACATCACGACGCGCGGCCCGGACGATTTTTGCCGCCTCGCCACGCTGGCGCGGCTCGCGGAGTCCATGATCGCAGCGGAGCACTTCGCCCCGAACGAGCAAAGCTTCTACTGCGCCGGGTGCCCGTACCAGACCGCCTGCCAAGCCTGGCACCGGGAGACGGCACGGGCCTGGGTGCCGGTGGCGGCGTAGG
>JAAZAI010000430.1 GCA_012514445.1 Lentisphaerota bacterium | reverse complement strand
GCGCAGGAAGCGCAGGGTGGATTGAGCAGAGGAATGAATTCCTAGCCACGAAAGGGCGCAAAAGCGCACCAAAGGGGACGGAGGGGCTAGCGACTCAATCGGGCTGGCGACGGGCCGGTTCCAATGCCGCCCGACGAGGCTCCTGACGCCATCCCCGGCGACTGGCCGGTCGCCGGCCCGCCCCCGTTGGTTCTTGCAGGGGACGGCGCTTTTGTGGCATAATGAACGTCTCGAAAATCACAGTCCCGGAGTCTTCTCAAGCCATGAAATGCGAAATCTGCAAGGTCAACGCGGCCTCCCGCTCCATCAAGCGGAACGTGGACGGCGCGCCCAAGGAGCTGTTCGTGTGCGATTCCTGCGCACGGACCTCTCCGCATGCGGGTTCGACGCCCGCTTCGCTGACGGACGTGCTCTTCAGCCTTGGCATGCAGATGGGCGGCGGCCAGGAGGTCGAGGACAACGTCTGTCCCGCCTGCGGGATGTCCCGCAACGAGGTGCGCGACAAGCACCGCTTGGGCTGCCCCAAGTGCTACGACGTCTTCGAGACCGACATCCGGACCTTCATCTCGGGCCAGCAGCCGGCCGGCCCACGCCACGAGCCCTCGGACGGCGCCGCCGCGGCGGACGCCTCGGGCGGGGACGCCGAGAAGCTCAAGCGCCAGCTCGCCAAGGCGATCGAGGAGGAGCGCTACGAGGATGCGGGCCGGCTCGTCGAGGAGATCCGGCGTCTGGGCAGTTCCCAGGGAACGGACGGTGCCCATGGCCAGTAGCGGACGCCGGGCCGCGGTTTCACCGCCTCGGCTTTTCAACACCGTGCGGTTCGGCTCGCGCGCGACGCAGCACCGCAACCTCCCGGGCGCCCTCTTCCCCGAGCGGCTTCCGCCGGAGGAGATGAAGCGCCTGCGAGACAAGGTCTGCGACGCGGTGATGGCCGCGCCGTCCGTGCCAGGGCGCAAGGCGGAGGTCCTGCGGCTGGGCGATCCCGGATTCGAGCCCGCCGTGGCGCGCATGGCCGGCCGCGGCGAGATCACGCGCGACTTCGCCGCCCACGCCGCCGGCGCCGCCCTCATCCACACGGGCGACGGGACGTCGATCATCATCAACGACGAGGACCACCTCGTCGTCTCCTGCCAGGGCGAGGGCACGCTGACCGAACAGGCCCGGCGCGCGGGCGCGATGGCGCGGGCGCTCGAGAAGCGCCTGCCCTTCGCCACGCATCCCGCCTACGGGTATCTCTCGGCCAATCCGGACAATCTCGGCACGGGCCTGCGCCTCTACTGCACATTCAGCTTCTTCGGCCTGTTCCTCAACAAGGAGCTCGACGCGGTGCTGCGCGGCATCGAGCGCCTGGGCCTCAACGTCTATCCGCTCTATCTGCTTTCCGAGAAGGAGGACAACCCCCTCGAGGCGCCGGGCTGCTGCTACGTCGTGGCCTCGACGCAGACGATGGGGCGCGAGTCCGACATCATCGAGGGCATGGAGCACGTCTGCGAGGAGCTCGAGATTGCGGAGACGAACGCGCGGCTGCGGCTCGTCGACTCCCGGATGCCGATGCTCGTCGATTTCCTGACGCGCTCCGTCGCGGTCGGCAGCACCGCGGTGCAGATGACCGAGAGCGAGGGGCTCGACATCGCCCACGCCATCCTGCTTGGAATCGATTTCGGCCTGCTGGAACTTTCCGGCGACGATCAGGAGATGGCCCTGAACGCGCCGACGCTGATGACGCACGCCGCGCTCAGCCAGATCGTTCCTCCCGAAGCGGAAACGAAATCCGCCGTCAAGGACGCGCCCGTGCAGCCGATGCTGATCCCCGAAGTCGGCGAGGGCGACGGCGGCGGGGACGGCGAGTCGGCAGACGGCGCGGCGGAATTCGCGGGCCTTCGGAATTCGCGAGCCTTCCTGATGCGCCAGCTTGCGATCAAGTTGCTGCCCCAATGCCTCGAGAAACTCGGCTACAAAGCCGTCGTGAAGGAGATCCGGAGTCGGCGCTAGCCGGCCCGCTTGTGAGAATCCGCAGAGAAGATCCGACCATGAAAGTTTGCAAATTCGGCGGCAGTTCCGTCGCCAGCGCTGAACAGATTTTGAAGGTGATCGACATCGTCGCCTCGGACCCCGCACGCCGCGTGGTCGTCGTGTCCGCCCCGGGCAAGCGCTTCAAGGGCGACGACAAGGTGACCGACATGCTCATCAGTTGCGCGGTGCGCGT
>JAAZAI010000050.1 GCA_012514445.1 Lentisphaerota bacterium | reverse complement strand
TTTGCTCCCGCCAATGCAGATTGTAGAAGTGCATCGGCACGCCGGCGGTCGCGCATTCCGCCTCGAGCGCGTACAACTGCTTGACGTTGTTGTTGTACTTGGCGCTCGGATGGCTGGTGTCGATTCGCGTGACCACCAGAATGCCCTTTTTCTTGAGCTGGACGCTGGGCCGGAGCGGATCAGCCACGCCCTCGCCGGCCAGAAAGACCCCCTGGCGCGGAACGATGATGACTTTTCCCCGCCGGTGGAGGTACTGGTAGAATTCGCTCCCCACCCGGTAGGGAACCCCGTACCGGGATGCGATCTCCCGCAAACTGGGCAGGGCTTCGCCCACGCGGTAGACCCCGGTGCCGAGATCGGCGAGAAAAGCCTCCTCGATCTTTCGGAGCATGGCCTCCTTGCGCTGCCCCGACACCCGAGTGCCTTCGTTTTTTTTCTTCGATGACTTCATCTCACGGCCCTGCTGATACGTACTGATACGCATACAATACGCCTTCTCCGCCATTCCGGCAAGCCAATTCATGCTTCCAGATTCAGTCTTCAAAATACCGCACCGAGGCCGCATAGCGGTCCTGGGCGGAGCGACACGTGTCCAGAAGGAATTCAGGCGTGGTTGCGTACTGCGAGAGGCCGCGGTAGTAAAACGCCTTGTGGTTCTCCTCGATGATGAAGGGGACCACCCCGTGCGCCAGGCATTCCTTGAAGGCGATCAGCCGACCGACCCGGCCGTTCCCATCCTGGAACGGGTGAATGGCCTCGAACCGGCAGTGGAAGGCGACGATGTCCTCGAAAGCGACGATCGGACGCGCGTGATAGTCCGCCAGCAGGGCCTTGACGGCCTTGGCCACCTGGCGCGGAGCGGTCGTCTCGCGTCCGCCCACGACGTTGGGCAGCCGCTTGTAGGCACCGATGCGGAACCAGTCCTTCGACGCGTCCATGGTTCCACGTTTGAGAAGGGCATGGAAGCGTTTGATTATGCGCTCGTCGAGCGGACGGTCGGCGACATCCAGCAGATAGTCGAACGCCGCGAAGTGGTTGGCGGTCTCGACGAGGTCGTCCATGCGAATCGCGTCGCCGTTCTCGGGGAGCAACGTGGCCGTTTCGAAGATGTGGCGCGTCTGCTCCTCCGACAGGCGGCTGCCCTCGATGCGGTTGGAGTTGTAGCAGAGGCCGATCTGCGTCTGGTGGTACAAGCCGCCCTTGAGCCGCACCGCCTTCTCCCGGCGCAACCTCCCGAGCAGGCCAGCGGAAAGCCCGTCGCCATGCCTCAAGACGCCGGAGAGGTCAGGCGCATCCCCGGCTTTCCCGGACGACAAAGACGTTTTTGGCTGTTTCTTCATGTGGAAGTGCGGCCATTATGGCACAGCGAGACGCGGGGCGCAAGAATCGGTGCTTCCGGGATTTGCGTGGGTTTTTTTATAGAGTGTTTCGCGATCATGCGACGCTGTGGGGAGATGACTAAGTGTGTGGACTAAGAGTGGGGACTAAGCGTATGAGACTAAGCGTATGAGATTAAGCGTGTGAGACTAAGCGTA
>JAAZAI010000429.1 GCA_012514445.1 Lentisphaerota bacterium | reverse complement strand
TTGCTCCCAATATTCGCGTTCATTCGCGTTCATTCGTGGTTCTCTACTGCCGTTTCTAGGGTAAAAGCTTCGCAAGCCTGCTCCGAAGGTTTTACACTCTTCCCGCAGGCAGGCCTCTGCCTGCGGGGCTTATGAAACAATTGAAAGAATTCCCCCGGCGCCTCCGGCCGTGGACTTTCCTTCCGTTTCATGGTATATCTGGCTTTACTTACAAGGAGCCATTCGGCAAGTCGGGCAATGGGGCCTTCGAAACCGGTTGGCGATGCGTCAAACCCAAGCAATGAAGGAGTCCGCAATGAAAAGAATCGTCAGTTCAATGATGATGGTCCTGCTGTTGGCAGGCGCCGCCTCGGCGGCGACATACGTCTGGACGGGATCGGTCAGCACGAATTTCTCCGATGCCGCCAACTGGCTTGTCGACGGCGAGGTTCCCGCCACGCCGCCGGCCAACGACGACACGACGACGGGCGACACGATCGAGCTCCCGGAAGTCGTCACGGCGAACCAGCCGTTTCTCGATGTCGCCATTCAAGGCGTCAAGGAGATGATCGTCCGCGGCTCCGGCTGGACGTTCGAGACGGGAACGAACCGCCTGGACATCAGCCGCCACGGCGTCGGGCTTCAAACGACGTATGCTAGTGGACGGTCCATCCTGTCGGGAAAGTTCCGTTTCGGCAGCAATGATCAGACCGGTCCGGGCATGACGATAGGGGCGGGCGGCACGTTGCGTCTTGTCGGCTCGGTGACCCGCTACGCGCAGACCACCGGCGGCGGCGGCATTCCCAAGAAGGGCGACGGCACACTCGAGCTTCAGGTCACGACCACGATCAGCCCCTTCTACCACCAGGGCGGCAAGATCGTCAACTTGGGTGGGACGGGCCTGATCGACGACAGCGCCTACAACAAGACGCTTACGCTCTCCGGCAACGCGATCTACGACCTGAATGGATTCCAGTTGCGGGCAGGGAACGTGTCAGGCACGGCGGGAACGGTCATTTCCAACGGCGCGGCCAACACCATCACCCTTGGCGCAAAATTCACGGGCAGCCAGACGTACGGGATGAAGCTGACGGGCAAGATCAATCTTTTCATCGGCAACAACGGAACCTTGCGCACGATCGACTTCACCAATCCGGACAACGATTTCGTTGGAACGGTGACCGTGGACGCCAAGGACATCGCCAAGATTTCCGTCGACTCGCCGCTGGGCGGCCCCGGTGCGCTCGGCAGCGGGCTTTCACCCGTCATCCTGGGCATCAATTCGTACAACGGCGGCGGCGGATCGCAAGCGGCTATCCTCTGCGCGGGAAGCCAAACCGTGGGGCAGGACATCGTCGTCGGCGCGGACAAGGGGCTCCACCAGCTCGGCTCGACGAGCACCGCCACGGGCACGGCCGTCTTCAGCGGAAACGTGATGGTCGGACGCGGCGCGGAGTACTCCAGCAACAGCGGGCTGGCCTCCCTCGACATCCTCGTCGGCGCGGACAGCGTCGTGCGGTTCACCGGCAACATCACGAACTTCGTCTCGGAACCTAAATACGCCAAGCTGAATGGCTTCGTCCGCCTCTCCAACTACGGCGGAACCGCGAAGCTCTACGGCGACAACACGTACGCCGGCGGGACGATCGTCGAGAAGGGCGCGCTCTACGCCCTCGCCCCCAACGCCGCGGGTCCCGGCCCGGTGAGCGTGACGAACGGGACGTTCGGCGGCACGGCGACCGTGCCCGGCGCGGTCACCATCCGGTCGAACGGCGTGCTTTCCGCCGGCGACGCGGACGCCACCGGCACGCTGACGCTGACCGGCGGGCTGACGATGGACGCCGGCAGCCGACTCTTCGTGGAACTCTCCGACGCGGCGGCCGACTGCATCGTGCTCGACGGCGGCGCGCTGAACCTCGCGGACACCGTGACCGTGGACGTCGAGGCGATCGCCACTCCCGAGCCGGTCAATCGCCGGATACTTGACTGGGGCGCCGCGGCGTCCGCCACGGCGAGCCTCGAGGATTTCGTCATGGGCGCAGGCGCGGACGCCTATACGCTGCGCGTCTTCGACGACGCCCTCTGGGTCCGCCCCATCGGCGCCGCGCCCACGCTGATACTCGTCCGTTAAACCAACATAAGACACTCATGCGATTCACACTCGGACGCGGCTCCAACATCTCCCACTGGCTCAGCCAAAGCGACGCGCGCGGCGACGAACGGCGCAGGCGATTCACCCGAGAGGACGTCGCGCGGCTCGCCGCGCTCGGCCTCGACCACCTGCGCCTCCCCGTCGACGAGGAGCAGCTCTGGGATGATCAAGGCGCTCCGCACGAGGAGGCATGGGATCTGCTCCAGCAGGGTCTGGACTGGACGCTCGAAGCTGGTTTGAACGCGGTGGTCGACCTGCACATCCTGCGCACGCATCATTTCAACGAAGGCCCCAAGCCGCTGTTCACCGAGGCGGCGGCCGCCGAGGCCTTCGCCGACTGCTGGCGCAAGATTTCGGAACGCCTCGGCGACCGTCCGCGCGACCGCGTGGCCTACGAACTGCTCAACGAAGCCGTCGCCGACGACCCGGCCGACTGGAACCGCGTCCTGCACCTCGCCTATCGCACCGTCCGCGCGCTGGAGCCGCAGCGCTGCCTGGTGCTGGGCTCGAACCGCTGGAACAGCGTCGCGCAATACGAATTCCTGGACGTGCCTGCGGACGACCGCGAGATCGTCCTCACCTTCCACTACTACCACCCGATGCCCGTGACCCACTACCGCGCTCCGTGGACGTGGCAGCTCAAGGACTACGACGGGCCGATTCAATATCCGGGCCTGGCCATCCCGCAAGAGGTCTTCAACACGCTGCCGCGCGACCAGCAGCGGCGCGTCGCCGGCGTGAACACGCTCGGCGGAGCCGCCGTGATGGAGGCCGACCTGATGTGGCCGCTCGCCATCGCCGCGCGCACCGGGTTGCCGTTGTATTGCGGCGAATTCGGCGCCGTCGCCTTCGCGCCGGACGCGATCCGGGCCGCCTGGTACGCGGATTTCCTCGCCGTCATGACGCGCCACGGCATCGCCTGGGCGAACTGGGACTTCCGCGGCAACTTCGGCCTGTTCTCGGCCGACGACCGGAAGACCGTCGCGTGCACTGCGTTGTTTCCGTAATCGTAATCCTAATCCTAATCGGAAGATCTGACATGAAAACAAAGAGCAATCTGTTTCTCAACGCCGCCGCCCTGGCGGCGATGATGCTGGCCACGACTGCCGCGCTCGCCCAGAACGCGCCGGCCGCGGCGCCGAAGTTCCTCTTCGACGAGAACCCAGCGCACTCCGCCGGGAGGATCGTCCGCGCCCACGAGACCGTCACTGTCACGCCGCGCGACGGCGGTCTCGACGTCGTCGTCGCCGGGAGCGAGGAGGGCTATCCGGGCTTCTCCATCGAGCCGGCGGACGGCAAGCCCTGGGATCTCTCCCCGTGGGGCCACGTCGAGGCGCTGGTGAAGAACACCGGCGAGGGGACGCTGGGCATCCATCTCCGCGTGGACAACGCCGGCGAGTGGAAGGACAGCCCCTGGAACACGGAGTCCGTCTGGCTGAAGCCGGGCGAGGCGAAGGCGCTGAAGGTGATCTTCGGCTACCAGTACGGTCGCCAGCCCGGCTACAAGCTCAAGCCCGAGGCGGTGACGCAGGTGATGTTCTTCACCGGCAAATCGAACAAGGCGCGTTCGTTCCGGCTGGAGGGCCTCCAGGCGGGCGGGCCGGCCGGCGAGAAGCCGCCGGTCAACCCCGCCCATGTCCGCGAGACGCCCCCGGGCGGCGTGATCGTCGGCGCCGGCGCGAAGTTCGAGCATCCGCCCAAGCTCGAAGCGAAGGGCGACGCCACCGCCGACTGGAGCCCGCGCAAGACGGTGCTCGTCGCCGTGCCGGCGGGCAAGAAGGGTTCGGCGACCGTGAAGCCGGGCCTGGGCGCCTGGCACCTCGGCCCCTTCCACGAAGTCAAAGTGACGCTCCGCAACGCGGGGTCGACGCCGGTCGCGCCCGGCGTCCGCGTCGACAGCCCGTCCGGACCGACGGACGCGGCGGTCGCCGCCAAGCCGCTGGCGCCCGGCGCGGAGACGACGCTGACGGCCTCCTTCGTCCCGGCCACGTCGTGGGTGGGCGTCTCGGATCCGAACCAGAAGCACAACGGCGGCGTCCCGGGAACGGGCGCCAAGTTCGAGAGCAACAACGCCAACGGCGTCACGATCGTCGTCCCCGAGACCGCGGGCGGCGCGAAGCTGGAGATCGTCGCGATCGTCGCCTCGGCCACGCCGGCCGTCCTGCCGGACTGGGTCGGCAAGCGCCCGCCGGTCGACGGCGACTGGAAGCTCACGCTCGCGGACGAATTCGACGGCGATTCCATCGACCTCAAGCTCTGGAACATCTACACGAGCAACTTCTGGGACAAGCGCACGCACTTCTCCAAGGACAACGTCATCCTCAAGGACGGCAAGCTGATCCTCCGCTACGAGCGGAAGACCGGCTTCCACAACGACGACCCCGCCGACACGAGCCCCGTCGCCAAGACCGACTTCGCCTGCGGCATCGCCGACACCTACGGCAAGTGGACGCAGCGCTACGGCTACTTCGAGGCGCGCATGAAGCTCCCGACGTGCCCCGGCCTCTGGCCCGCGTTCTGGACGATGCCCGACCGAGGCGGCGTCAACACCCCCGAGGGACACAAGGACAATCCGCAGTGGAAGCGCGCCAACACGGGCAACGGCGGCATGGAGTTCGACATCATGGAGCACCTGACCGGCTGGGGCCCGTACCGCTTCAACTTCGCCTTCCACTGGGACGGCTACGGCAAGGAGCACAAGGCGCTGGGCACGAGCAACGCCTACGTCCCGGCGGACAAGGACGGGTTCATGACCATCGGCATGCTCTGGCTGCCCGGCAAGGCCGTCTACTACGGCAACGGCGTGGAGATCGGCCGCTGGGAGAGCGATCGCGTCTGCACCGTCCAGTCGTATCCGATCCTCTACATGGTCTCCGGCGGCTGGGCCAACGTGCCGCTCGATCCCTCAAAGCTCCCCGCCGACTTCGTGATCGACTACATCCGCGTGTGGCAACGTGCGGACCTCGCCTCCCCGGAGGACGGCCCCAAGCCCAACGACGGTTCACCGAAGAGCCAGTACTGATCCGAATCAGTACAGCAGCGCCTTCCTGCGCGTGGCGAGGAAGGCGCGGTTGTCGTACACGACGGGCTCCCAGACGAGGAGCGCCTCGCGCACCACCGGCGAGCCGTACAGT
>JAAZAI010000428.1 GCA_012514445.1 Lentisphaerota bacterium | reverse complement strand
GAACTTCTTCCCGCAGCAGGTGGAGCAGTCGCTGCTCAAGATCCCCGGCGTCCTGCCCAACTACCGCATGATCATCCAGGACCGCGACGGCATCAAGCGCCTCCACATCGACGTCGAGGCCGAACCCGGCGTCACCGGCTTCATGGTCGAGAAGCAGCTCAAGGAGGACCTCGGATTCTCGCCCGACGGCGACATCCACGCGCCCGGCTCCCTGCCCCGTCCCGAAGGCAAGGCCAGGCGCGTGTTCTTCGAAGAGCCTGCGCCCAAGAGCCCTGCGCCCAAGGGACTGGGCGCAGGGAGAGGGTAAAAGCTCCGCGACAAGCAACGACGGATCACACGGACTCGCACACGCACTCGATTAGGATTAAGATTAAGATTAAGATTGCGATTGCGAATCGACAAAGTTCAAGACAAAGTTCACGAAAAAGTACCTCACGCACTCACGCATTCCCACCTCCCAAATTTCTCTTATGAACGTCCTCAGCACCGAAATCCAAGGCTATGCAGCGAACTCCTCGATGATCCGCAAGATGTTCGAAGCGGGCATCGAGCTCAAGAAGCACTATGGTGCCGACCAGGTCTACGACTTCAGCCTCGGCAACCCGGACCTCCCGCCGCCGGCCGCCGTCAAGAAGGCGATCCTCGACTTCGGCAGGAGCGCGAACAAGCCGTTCGCCATCGGGTACATGCCCAACGCGGGCTATCCCGAGACGCGCGCCGCCCTCGCGAAGAAGATCTCCGAGGAGCAGCAGATGGAGACTCCGGCCGCGAACCTCGTCGTGACCTGCGGCGCCGCCGGCGGACTCAACGCCTTCTTCCGCGCCGTGCTCGAGCCCGGCGACGAGGTGATGTGCCCGAGTCCCTACTTCGTGGAGTACGGATTCTACGTCGGCAACTTCGGGGGCAAGCTCGTCCCCGTCCCCACGAAGCTCCCCTCCTTCGCGCTCGACGTGCCGGCCATGGAGAAGGCCATCACGGCGAAGACGCGCGCCGTTCTCGTCAACTCGCCAAACAACCCCACGGGACAGATCTACTCCGCGACCGAGATCAAAGCGCTCGCCGCCGCGCTCAAGCGCCAGTCGCGCAAGCACGGCCGCCCGATCTACCTCGTGTCCGACGAGCCCTACCGCTTCCTCAACTTCGACGGATCCGAGATTCCCTCGATCTTCGCGCGCTACGACGCCTCCGTCGTCATCGGATCCTTCTCGAAGAGCCTCTCCCTCGCAGGCGAGCGCATCGGCTACATCGCCGTCTGCCCGAAGTTCAAAGGCGCCGCCGAGCTCGTCGGCGGCCTCACGCTCACGAACCGCATCCTCGGCTTCGTCAATGCCCCCGCCATCGCGCAGAAGATCCTCCAGAGCTGCCTCGACAGCGAGGTGGACGTCGGCGTCTACGCCAAGCGCCGCGATCTCATGGCGAAGGTGCTCGACGACGCGGGCATCGCGTACACCCTGCCACGCGGCGCGTTCTACTTCTTCCCGAAATCGCCGACCGCGGACGAGCGGATCTTCGTCGAGGCGCTGCTCAAGGAGCGCGTGCTGGCCGTCCCGGGCCGCGGCTTCGGCCTGCCCGGCTATTTCCGCCTCGCCTTCTGCGCGGACGCCGCCGTGATCCTCAACTCGGCGGCGTCGTTCAAGCGGGCGGTCGCGGCCGTGTCCGGCTGCCAGCCCGCAGCGACAAAGACCTGCAAAAAGTGTCGCCCGGCAAAGAAGGCGTAACCACATATACTCATACGAGTCAACAAAGCTCACGACATCACACCCACCAATCAAACCCACAACCTCTGTTCGACACATGCCAATGAACCTCCTCAACTTGATCAAGCAACGCCGGAATCGGACGGCGGTCGTCATTGGCGTGTTGATGTTGGTGCATCTGGCGTTTTTCGCAGGGCCTGATGTGGGATACTTGTTCGAGCGACTTTGTTTCGGTCTGCGCGGCCTCATGCGGGGAAATGTCTCCGGATTTCTCTTGGCGTTGGCCGAGCTGGCCTGCAAGCTGGCGGGCATCGCCATCTGGGTGCTCAGCGTCTTCGTCGCATGGGCCGCGTTCCAGAAATCCCGGAAGAAAGGCTACCTCATTCTCCTCGCCTACTTCCTCCTGCCCCTCGTCGTCGAGCCGTCAAGCCGACTGATCCTGGTTTATTCGTTCCAGCAGCAAGCCAAGGCGTTAGAGCAGCTCCAGGCGGCAGGTCAACTTCCTCTCCAGCCTATGAACGATCCCACCGCCTTCATGGGCGATCCTGAAGCATTCGAGGAAGATCAACTCCACGTCGCGGAGGATCAACTTCCCTTCGGTGACGTTGCCCCTCCCTTCGTGGTAGCCCGAAGAAAAATCGTCTTTCCTGTCGGTCCGCTGCTCTTGCTTTTGGGAGTCTGGCGGTTGGGAAAAAAGGAAGGATGAAATCTGCTGGAGGCGCAAAAGCCTGGGAACGCGAGGCTCCGCACTCGCACAACATGAAGATTGAAGCATGAAATATTTCTCCCCCCACCCACACCCACAAACCGGAAAAAGGCGACGCCCTTTTCTTCGGGGCGAGTCCGGAGCCTCGCGTTCCCAGGCTTACACACCCTCACACCCACACACTCACATACTCTCCCAACTCCCATGCCCATGATCCTTCTCTCCGGAAACGAGGCCATCGCGCTGGGCGCGTACGAAGCCGGCGCCGCCGCCGCCTTCGGCTACCCCGGCACGCCATCCACCGAAATCCTCGTAAGCCTCGTCCAGTACGCGCCGGAAGGCGTCTACTGCGAGTGGTCCCCAAATGAAAAAGTGGCGCTCGAAGCCGCCGCCGGCGCCGCCATCGCAGGCGCCCGCAGCCTCGTCACGATGAAGTGCGTGGGCCTCAATGTCGCCGCCGACCCGCTCATGACCCTCGCCTACACCGGGGTCGTCGGCGGCATGGTGGTGGTCGTGGCGGACGATCCCGGCCAGCACTCCTCGCAGACCGAGCAGGACACGCGGCAGTACGCGCGCCTCGCGAAGATCCCCGTGCTCGAGCCGGCGAACTCGCGCGAATGCCGCGACTTCATGATGATTGCGTTCGAGCTTTCTGAACAGCACCGCTGCCCGGTCCTCGTGCGCACGACGACGTGCGTGAGCCATTCGCGCAGCCTCGTGACGCCCGGCAGGCGCCGCGAGCCCAACGCCGTCAAGTTCGTCAAGAACGACCCGCAGTTCGTGCCCTTGCCGCTCTGGGGCCGCAAGCTGCGCGCGAAGGTCGAGGAGCGCCTCGACGCGCAGGGCGCGGCCGCCTCGGCCGACGAGCGCCTCAACCTGATCATCGCCGGCCGCGACACCCGCCTCGGCATCGTGTCGAGCGGAGCCCCCGCGCTGCATGCCCGCGAGCTCTTCCCGGACAACCCGATGCTCAAGCTCGGCTGGGCGTATCCCTTCCCCGACGAACTCATCCGCCGCTTCGCCGCCTCCGTCGACAAGCTACTCGTCATCGAGGAGGTCGATCCAATCCTCGAGGAGCACATCCGCTCCCTGGGCATCGCCTGCACGGGCAAGGAACTCGTGCCGCGCTGCGGCGAGCTGACGCCCGCGCGGATCTACGAAGTCCGCGAGAAGCTGGCTGGGCGCGACCCGGCGCTGCCCGCGCCCGTGGCGGAAGCCGCGGACCTGCCAGGGCGCCCGCCGATCCTCTGCCCCGGCTGCCCGCACCGCGGACTCTTCCTCGCGCTCACGAAGTTCGACGTCATCGTCTCCGGCGACATCGGCTGCTACAGCCTCGGCGTGTTTCCGCCGCTCAGCCGCACGGACACGATCCTGTGCATGGGGGCCGGATTCACCGTCGCCCACGGCATGCAGAAGGCCGGCGAGAAGCGCAAGATCGTCGGCGTCGTCGGCGACTCGACGTTCTTCCACTCCGGCATCACCGGGCTACTCGACGTCGTCTACAACAAGGGCGCGACGAAGCTCGTCGTCGTGGACAACCGTATCACGGCGATGACGGGCCACCAGGAGCATCCGGGGACGGGCGTCACGCTGATGGGCGAGCCGACGAAGTCGGCGTCCATCGAGGCCATCGCGAGGGCGTGCGGGATCGAGCGCATCCACATCATCAACCCGTACGAGCAGGGCAGGCTCATCGCGATCTTCCAGGAGGAGTTCGCGAACGACGAGCCGGCGCTGATCATCTCGCGCGCGCCGTGCCCGCTGCACGTCAAGCAGCGCATCAGTCCGCAGCGCCGGATCGATCACGACGCCTGCAAAAACTTCCGCGCCTGCCTCAAGTGCGGCTGCCCGGCGATCGAGAGCCAGGGGAACGCGAAGCCGACGATCAACCCGTTCATCTGCATGGGCTGCTCGCTCTGCCAGTCCCTCTGCAAGTTCGACGCGATCGCGCCCGTGAGCTAGAAGCTCCAGTGATGGGGGTGTGGGAGTATGGGAGTGTGGGTGGAAAGCGACAACAAGGGCAGTTGTGGCGACAAGCACTCCCACGCCCAGACACCCACACACTCACACACGATCTCTCTCATGGCGCAATGGCAAGGCGACCGAACTTCGACGACCTGGGCTTAAGTTAGCGCCATTCGTCCCCATCCCCTACCCCAGCAGCTCCTTGACGTAGGTGGGCAGGTAGAAGCAGCCGCGGTGGAGATCGGTGTTGTAGTAGCGCGTCTTGATGTCCAGGGCGTTCCAGTAGCCGTCCTTGAGGTCGTCAATCGGATGGTACTTCTTGGAGGCGAAGCCGAAGAGCCAGTGGCCGGAGGGATACGACGGGATGTGGCACTGGTAGACCATGCTCAGCGGAAAGACGGCGGCGATCTGCTTGTGGGCCTTCTGGACCGTCATCGAATGCTCGCTGTAGAAGGGGCTCTCGTGCTGGTTGATGAGGATGCCGTCGTCGCGCAGCGCCTTGAAGCAGTTGCCGTAGAACTCGCGGGTGAAGAGCCCCTCGGCGGGGCCGTAGGCGTCGGCGCAATCGACGATGATCAGGTCGTACTCGGCCTTCTGGGCGCGGACGAAGCGCAGCCCCTCCTCGAAGTACATGTGCACGCGCGGATCCTGGAGCTTGCAGGCCGTGAAGGGCATATGGACCATGCACAGCGTCACGACGTCCTTGTCCACCTCCACCATGTCGATGTTCTCGATGAACGGGTACTTCACGAGCTCGCGGATCGTGCCGCCGTCGCCGGCGCCGATGACGAGCACGTCGCGGACGTTCGGATGGACGGCCATGGAGACGTGCGTGATCATCTCGTGGTAGATGAACTCGTCCTTCTCCGTGATCATCAGTTCGCCGTCGAGGACGAGCACGCGGCCGTATTCGTACGTCTCGAGGATGTCGATGCGCTGGATCTCGCTCTGATGGCTGGCGAGCTGGCGCTTGCTCTTGATCGAGAACTGCACCGCCTTCGTGTGCTGGTCCGTGTACCAAAGTTCCATGTCCTGAAAATCCCCTGGGCGGTTCGCGGCGGGCTCAGCCCGCCTCGACCACGTTGATGTACTCCATGTCCATGTCCTCGGTGCCCGTCATGAAGCACCCTTTCTCCTTCGCGTAGAGGATGTGGTTGAGGATGTCCTGCGTGATGCGCTCGCCCGGGGCGAGGATCGGGATGCCGGGCGGATAGCTCATCACGAACTCGCCGCAGACGTGACCGACCGTCTCTCGGATGGGCAGCGACTGCTTGCGGGAGTAGAACGCGTCCTTCGGCCCCATCGCGATCTGGGGGTTGATGTATTCGTGGTCGAAGAGGCCGCGGGGGTCCTTCTGATGGAGGCGCTTGATCTCCGCGAGCGCGGAGATGAGCCGCTCGATCTCCATGTTGCGGTCGCCCGAGGAGATGATGGCGAGGATGTTGCCGATGTCGCCGAATTCGATCTGGATGCCGTAGTCGTCGCGCAGCAGGTCGTAGACCTCGATGCCGGCGAGGCCGATGTTGCGGGTGTGGATCGAGAGCTTCGTGGAGTCGAAGCCGAACACCGTGTCGTTGTCCACCAGCTCCGTGCCGAACGCCTGGTAGCCGCCGAGGCGATTGATCTCCTCGCGCGCGTAGTTCGCGAAGTCGATCGTCTTCGTGTACATCGCGTAGCCGTTCAGGGAGAGGTTCTTGCGCGCGATGTCGAGCGACGAGAGGAGCAGATAGGAGGCGGAGGTGGTCTGCGTCAGGTTGATCACCTGGCGGACGTAGTCCGGGTTGACCGAATTGCGCGTGAGCAGGATCGAGCTCTGCGTGAGCGAACCGCCCGTCTTGTGCATGCTCACCGCCGCCATGTCCGCCCCGGCCGCCATGGCCGAGACCGGCAGCTTGTCGTGGAAGTAGAAGTGCGTGCCGTGCGCCTCGTCCGCAAGAACCAGCATGTGGTTGGCGTGCGCGAGCGCGACGATCTCCGGCAGGTTGGAGCAGATGCCGTAGTAGGTCGGGTTGTTGACGAGGATCGCCTTGGCGTCGGGGTTCTGCTCGATCGCCCGCTTGACGTCCCGCGTGGACATGCCCAGCGGGATGCCCAGCTCCTTGTTGACCCCGGGGTTGACGTACACGGGCAGCGCGCCGCACACGACGAGCGCGTTGATGGCGCTGCGATGGACGTTGCGCGGCATGATCACCTTCTCGCCGGTGTTGCACGCCGCCATGATCATCGCCTGGACGCCGTGCGTCGTGCCGTTGACGATGAAGAACGCGTCGTCCGCTCCGAAGGCCTCGGCCGCGAGCGCCTGCGCGTCGCGGATCACCGAGATCGGATGGCAGAGGTTGTCCAGGGGCTTCATCGAGTTGACGTCGAGGGCCATGGCCGTCGTGCCCAGAAATTCCGTCAGCTCCTTGTTGCCGCGCCCGCCCTTGTGCCCCGGGACGTCGAAATGGGCGAGTCGGTTGATGCGCTGTTCCTCCAGCGCCTGGTGGATGGGAGTATCCTGCTGCGTGAGTTTTTTCAATTCGGGTCACCTGCCGTTTCCGCCGGAAAGCTTCCGGTCGCCTGTGGTCGTTGATCTGCCTGGTTCTCCTCCCGTCCGGCGGAAGCTGGGGCAGCGTTGAAACGGGAGGTATATTGCATGGAACCGGAGCAAAAATCAACCGGATTCGTCGCCCGG
>JAAZAI010000427.1 GCA_012514445.1 Lentisphaerota bacterium | reverse complement strand
TTTCCGCAATGGCGATGAGAATCAATTCTGACTCCTGACTTCTGGATTCTGAATTCCGGGGGCGAGGCAACGAAGTTGACTCGCACCCAGATGATCGGTGCAAGAAGATCATCCGCAAAAGAACTACACCCCCTACACGATCGTGATCTGGATGCCGCTCTCGATGACGCCCGCCGCGATGGCGTAGCGGGTGAGACCCGCCGTCTCGTGGATGTCGAGCTTTTGCATGACGTGGTCGCGGTGCTTCTCCACCGTCTTGATGCTGATGCCCAGCGCGTCCGCGATCTGCTTGTTGGCCGCGCCTTCGGCGACGAGTTGAAGCACCTCCAGCTCGCGGGCGCTCAAGGGCGACGCGCCGGACTTCAAGGCCTTCTTGCGGCCGAGGGCGTCCTCCTTGCGCTTCGCAAGCCGCTTGGCGACCTCCGGACTGAAGAAGGGCCTGCCCTTGCGGACTTCGCGTATGGCCTCCGAGAGGAAGCGCCCGGAGGTCTGCTTGATGTGATAGCCGACGGCCCCCAGCTCCAGCACCCGGTCGACGTAGACGTCGTCGTCGTGGGCGGAGAGGATCAGCACCTTGGTGCCGGGCCGCGCCTCCAGGATCTGCCGCGTCGCCTCGAAGCCGTTCATCTGCGGCATGGCGATGTCCATGACCACGACGTCCGGGTCGAGGTCACGCGTCAGCTCCACCGCCTTGCGCCCGGATCCCGCCTCGCCGACCACCACGATGTCCTTTTCGGATTCGAGCAGTCTTCTCAGGCCCTCCCTGACGATCAGGTGGTCTTCCACAAGAAGCACGGCGATTCGCTTTTCAGCATTCATGATAGGGCATGCCCTCTGTCGGCGTCGTCAAACGGCAGGGTCGCAAAGACTTTCGTGCCCGCCCCGGGGGCCGACTCGATCGTCAACGTCCCGCCCGCCATCTCCGCCCGCTCCCGCATGCCGACAAGACCGAGCCGCTTGTTGTTCCCATCGTTGAGCGTCCGCTCGACGTCGAACGACTTTCCGTCGTCGGCGATTTCGAGCTGGATGGAGTTCGCGACCCTTCGAATGTTCACCTCGACTTGACGCGCCTCGGCGTGCTTGTCGATGTTCACCAGCGCCTCCTGGACGATGCGGAAAAGCACGGTGCGCTGGCGTCCGCCCATCTTCTCGACCCCGGCGAACGCGCGAAAGCGCACGCGGATGCCGGTGCGGGCCATGAAGTCGTTGAGATGGGAATGCAGGGTGACGATCAGCCCGATGTCGTCGAGCGAGGTCGGCCGCAGCTCGCGCGCGTAGTCGTGGACGATCCGGACGGCCTTTTCGACGCTCCGCTGCGTCTGGACGATCTTCTTCCGGAGCCCGCCCGGCTTGGTGGTGGCTTCCCGCGCGAGGGCTTCGAGATTGACGTTGATGCCGACGAGGGTCTGGGTGATGTCGTCGTGAAGTTCCCGGCTGATGCGCTTGCGCTCGTCCTCGCGGGCGTCGATGATCCGGTGCGACAAGTTGCGGAGCTGCGCCTGCATGGTCTGCGCCTTGTCCAGCAGCAGCGTCTGGTGCTGCTCGCTTTTTCTCAGCGTCTCCTCCACCGACTGCCTTCTGGCGACCTCCCGCTTCAGCTCGTCGTTGGTCGCGGAGAGGACTTCGACCCGGTGCTGGGCCTCCTGCGCCAGCATGTGGGCGGTGATGTCGGAGAGCGCGACCCTGCAGGCTTCCGACGGATTGATCGGCGAGGCTTCGCCGCCGCCGTGAATGCTGGCCCAGAAGGCGACCTCGCCGGATTTCTGAAGCTTCACCTCGCAAGACTGCTTGTCCGCCCCCGAGAAGACCTTGGCGAGGAATTCGTTGAACACCGCCCGGCTGGCGGGATCGACGAACCTCGCCAGCGGGCGTTTCACCAGGGCGGTGCGCTCGGCTCCCAGAAGGCTGGCGCCCGTCAGGTTCAACTCCAGGATGCGGCCTTGGCAGTCCAGCGAGAAATAGCCGATGGGCGCGAAATCATAGAGGTCGGTGAACTTCTCCAGCAACAGCGCCATCCGGTCGCGCGACTCCGCGAGCTCCGCGTTTTGCATTTCCAGCTCGATCTGGTGGACCTGCAATTTCTCCAGCCCGCCTGCGGAGGCGCCGATGCCCACCACGGGAAACGAGGCGCCTGGCGCCGGATCGGGCGCCGCGCCGGGGCGGACGGATTTCGACAGCTTCCTTTTTTTCTCTCCCATGCCATGGGCGGTTTTCATTTTGACAGTTCCACTCGGCTCTTCGCCATGTCCCTCAGGACGAATGCCCTGGTCCCCGCGGGATGAACTTTGCGTGACGCCGCTTCTGGCGTTGGATTGTTTCACCAAACCCCGGACGTGTCAACTTCGGAATGAAAGCGGCTTTCCCCGCCGACCGCGCCCGATGCCCTTGTCCAGACCGAGAAGAGCGACCGCCTCGCCGAGGGCGGCGACGTTTTCGTAGCATGCCGCAGCCAGTTGCTTGAACGACATCCGGACGCAATTCTCCTTCTCAGAGGAAGATGTCGTTTCCCGCCTCTCTTGGCGTTGCGCAATCCGTCGGGCGTCCCGGTCTCAGGCCGCGCTCAGGGATTCAGTTGCTTCCGGGCCCACAGCTTCCACTGCTCCAGCGACACGAGCATCCCCGTCGC
>JAAZAI010000426.1 GCA_012514445.1 Lentisphaerota bacterium | reverse complement strand
TCATCATCGACGACCGCAACCCCGACCCCAAGTACCGCTGCGTCGAACGCCACCACATCCCGATGGGCAAGCACATCGTCGTCTACAAGGGCGACAAGGTCCGCAAGGGCCAGCAGCTCACGGAAGGCCCCATCGCGCCGCAGGAGGTGCTCGAGGCGTGCGGCGTCACCGAGCTCCAGCGCTACCTCGTCTACGAAGTGCTCACGGTCTACCGCTCCCAGGGCGTCGAGATCAACGACAAGCACATCGAGATCATCGTGCGCCAGATGCTCCGCAAGGTCCGCATCACCAACCCCGGCGACACCGACTTCCTCTGGGGCGAGCAGATCTCCAAGGAACGCCACCAGGAAGTCAACGAGCAGGCGCTCGCGGAAGGCCGCAACCCGGCCGCCGCCACGCCCGTGCTCCTCGGCATCACCAAGGCGTCCCTCGAGACCGACAGCTTCATCTCCGCCGCCTCCTTCCAGGACACCACGCGCGTCCTCACCGACGCGGCGACGATGGGCCGCATCGACACCCTGCGCGGCTTCAAGGAGAACGTGATCCTCGGCCACCTCATCCCCGGCGGCACCGGCTTCCCGATGCACCGCCACATCAAGCTCGTCTACAACGGCGAGCCGATCCCGGAGGAGGAGACCGCCGCGTCCGCCGAGGACGAGGGCCGCAAGCCCAAGTCCGCCGAAGCCAGCCCCGTCTGAACCGCCCCGGCCCGCCCGGACGCCGCGCTTGACACCGCGGCGGGCATTTGATAGATTTCAACGTTCCCGAACCCATCAGAAGAGGAAAATCCCTCATGGAAGCATACGCAGTCATCCAAACCGGCGGCAAGCAGTACCGCGTCGAAGCCGGACAGACGATCGAAATCGAACGCCTCGCCGACGAGGCGGGCCAGGAAGTCCAGCTCGCCACCGTGCTCGCCCTCTCCGACGGCGCCACCCTCAAGGTCGGCACCCCGTTCGTCGACGGCGCCGCCGTCGTGCTCGTGATCAAGGAGCACTTCCGCGGCGAAAAGCTCATCAACTTCAAGAAGAAGCGCCGCAAGGGCTACCACCGCAAGATGGGGCACCGTCAGGAATTGACGCGCGCCGTCGTCAAGTCCATCGCCTAACTTTCAACAACAGGATTTTGTCATGGGACGCACCAAAACAGGCATCAACGGTCGCAACAGCCCGGGCCAGCGGCTCGGCGTGAAGCGCTTCGGCGGTCAGACGGTCAACGCGGGCGAAGTGCTCGTGCGCCAGCGCGGCACGAAGTTCCACCCCGGCAAGAACGTTCTCCGCGGCCGCGACGACACGCTCTTCACCGTCGTCGCCGGCACGGTCAAGTTCGAGAAGGAAGGCCGCGTCGTCACCGTGGTCCCCGAGGCCGCGGCCGAGTAGCACGGAAAAGAAGCGGCTAGCGGCTAGGGGTTAGTGCCGAAGGCAAACTTTGTCGCTTTGTCGGGGCGCTTCGCGGCAGTCGCTAGTTTTCTTTGTCCAAAGTCCAAGGTCAGCCGAAAGGCCGCACGAACGCTTCGCTTAGCCCTCGTTATCGTTATCGGTATCGGTATCGTCCCCTTGCGGCTCTTTGGCAACCGGCTCGCGGCTCCGCCCAAGTTTCAAGTGTCAATCTGAAATCAGGAAATCAGAAAAGGTTTCCGCGCTTTCTGTGGATAAAAACCACTCGGTGAAGCCGCCCCGGCCAAGTTTCAGGTTTCAAGTTTCAAGTTTCAAACCAACTTTGTCGGACGCATCGAGGCCCCGCCCTTCCATTTCCCTCGCCCCGCTGCGCGGCATCACCGTGGCGGCGTTCCGACGCCTCCACGCCGAACGATTCGGCGGCGTCGACTACGCCGTCGCGCCCTTCATCCCCCTCGTCGCCGGCGCCCGCGTCATGCCCAAGCTCCTCGCGGACGTCCTCCCCGAGGCCTGTGGCGCGGTCCGCACCGTGCCCCAGGTCATCGGCAAGGACCCCGCCGCCCTGCGCGTCATGGCGCAGGCCCTGCAGGACCTCGGCTACGCGGAGATGAACCTCAACTGCGGCTGCCCCTGGAAGATGGTCGCCAGAAAGGGCAGGGGAAGCGGACTGCCCGAAAACGAGGACGACTTCCTTCGCATGCTCGAGGCCGGCTGCGAAGCCATGCCCGACGGCTTCTCCATCAAGATCCGCCTCGGCATGAAGACGAAGGACACGCTCGCCCGCCTCGCCCCGCGCATCGCGGAGCATCCGCTCAAGGAAATCGCCGTCCATCCGCGCACCGGCGTCCAGATGTACGAAGGCGATGTCGATCTCGACGCCTTCGCGGCGGTGCTGCCGATCCTCCCCATGCCTGTCGTGTACAACGGCGACGTGCGGACGCTCGCCGACTATGCGCGAATCGTCGTGCGCTTCCCCGGCCTCGCGGGCGTGATGATCGGCCGCGGCCTCGTCGCCGATCCCGCGCTAGGGGAATCCATTCGCGTCTGGGAGGATGGCGGCCGTGGCGAAGTCAAGACCCCGCCCCGCGATCCGGCGCGCGTCGCGGCCTTCGCCGCCGAACTCTACGCCACCTACCGCGCCACGCTCTGCGGCCCGTCCCCCGTCCTCGGCCGCATGAAAGAACTCTGGGGCCACCTCCACGTCTACTTCGAGGATGGCCCCGCCCGCTTGCGCGCCGTCCAGCGCAGCCGTTCGTTCGCGGACTACGAACGCGCCGTGAATGGCTTGGGGACTTCGGCGATCAGGTGAGGATCTTGTCCTTCCACCCGGGCGACAGGGGGTTCGCAAGCGCCACGTCCTTGTAGGGCGGCAGCGCGTCGTCCCCGTTGTAGACGACGACCCCGGGCCGGCAATTCGGGAAGGTCGAGCGGAAGAACAGAACGCCGTCCGCGAACGACGTCGAAAACGTGGCGGCCGATTTGATCTCGACGGGCGTCGCCGCGCCATGCCGGTTGACGATCAGATCGACCTCCCGCCCGTTCTTGTCGCGGTAGAAAAACAAGTCCGGAGTCTCGCCCCTGTTGAGCAGGCGCTTGAGGATTTCGAGAATCACGTGGTTTTCGAACAGCTCGCCCCGGATCAGGCCGCCTTCGACATCCTCCTTTCGCGTGTAGCGCGCAAGCCAGGCGGCGGTTACGTGTTCGCGACGAGCAACTGCATCTACACCGGGATGGAGCTGCGGCGCTACGAGCAGATGCTCGACATCTGGCGCCGCGAAGGAAACTACCCTGTGTAGTCGCTAGTCGTTAGTCGCTAGC
This sequence comes from Lentisphaerota bacterium, assembly GCA_012514445.1. Classification (GTDB taxonomy): domain Bacteria; phylum Verrucomicrobiota; class Kiritimatiellia; order RFP12; family UBA3636; genus JAAZAI01. Next base: position 5,092 of record JAAZAI010000426.1, on the reverse strand, counting down.
CCCTAGTTGCCGAGGGGGGCTTTGTCGCGAGCGTTGTCGACGAGGAGAGTGCGTGAGTGGGGTGCAGTCGTCCCGGGAATCCGTTGTTGTCCGGCGAGAGCGATCCCGTGGCAGAGTCATGCGGTAGGGCGGCCAGGCCCTTGGCCGCCGCTACGGGCGCAAGGGATTGCGCCCCTCCAGCCGTGGCGGGCGCGCGCGGCGCGCCGCTGCGGAGTACCAACCCGGCTACGACGGGTTGCCCGAAGGCGGCTGCCGGCTGCCGCCGTTTACAGCCGTGCGAATCCCGGGGCGAATGGCGCGGCCATTCGAGTGGGCGACGCGTCGTAGCCGCGTCGGTACCGGCCGCGTCGGCACCGGTCGCGTCGGCACTGGCAGCGGAGTACCAACCCGGCTACGACGGGTTGCCCGGCGGCGCTCAGGGCCCGCACGCCCCTTCGCATCGATTGCGATCAGGATGATGATGACGATCAGGACTGTGTTGGATTCGACGAAGCTCGCGACAAAGTTCGGGGCAAAGCTTGAAGGCAACTTCCAACTCCCGAAAAACAACAACCCTGTCACTTTCCTGACACACGCCCACCGATTACCGATTGCGCCCCGCTGTTTTTGCTTGTGCAATCCGTTGGATGTGTGATACTTTGTTTTCTTTTATTTTTCAAAAACAAGAGCAACTCGCAAGAAGCTCCTGACGGTTCAGGAGGAAACGACCATGGCACGTACTACGACCCTCGACCTCGTCCGCAACATCGGCATCATGGCGCACATCGACGCCGGCAAGACCACGACCAGCGAACGCATCCTCTACTACTGCGGAAAATCCCACAAGCTGGGCGAAGTCCACGACGGCGCGGCCACCATGGACTTCATGGTCCAGGAGCAGGAGCGCGGCATCACGATCGGCTCCGCCGCCACCACCGCGATGTGGCGCGGCCACCAGATCACCCTCATCGACACCCCGGGGCACGTGGACTTCACGGCCGAGGTCGAGCGCTCCCTGCGCGTGCTCGACGGCGCCGTCGCGCTGTTCTGCGCCGTCGGCGGCGTCCAGCCGCAGACCGAGCAGGTCTGGCGCCAGTCCGAGAAGTACGAGGTCCCCAAGATCGCCTTCGTCAACAAGATGGACCGCATCGGCGCGGACTTCTTCTCCGTCGTCGACGCGATCAAGGGCACGCTCAAGGCCAATCCGGTCCCCGTGATGATTCCCATCGGGGCCTCGGACACGTTCCGGGGCGTGATCGACCTCATCGAGATGAAGGCGCTGATCTTCGTCGAGGACAGCCAGGGCCAGGAGGTCGTCCGCGAAGAGATCCCCGCCGCGATGCTGCCGCTGGCGCAGGAGTGGCGCAACCACCTGATCGAGAAGGTCGCCGAGACGGACGACGCGCTGCTCGAGAAGTTCTTCGCGGGCGAGGCGCTCACCCGCGCCGAGATCCTCGGCGCGATCCGCAAGGCCACGGTCGCGCGCACGGTCGTTCCCGTGCTGTGCGGCACGGCCTTCAAGAACAAGGGCGTGCAGCCCCTGCTGGACGCGGTGGTCGACTACCTGCCTTCGCCCCTCGACGTGCCGCCCGTGACGGGCGCGCTGACGAAGGAGGAGGTCGAACAGGGCGTCCAGGCCCCGGTCCGCAAGGCGGACGACAACGAGCCGTTCAGCGCCCTCGCGTTCAAGATCGTCGCCGACAAGCACATGGGCAAGCTCGTCTACATCCGCGTCTACTCCGGCACGCTGGACACGGGCGCCACGGTCTGGAACAGCACGCGCGAGCAGCAGCAGCGCATCGGGCGCATCGTCCGCATGCACGCGAACAAGCAGGAGTCCATCGATCGGGCGCACGCCGGCGACATCGTCGCGGTCGTGGGCCTCTCGCGCACCCGCACCGGCGACACGATCTGCATGCGCGACACGTCGATCGTGCTCGAGAACATCGAGTTCCCCGCGCCCGTCATCTCGATTTCCATCAAGCCCGCCTCGCGCAACGACAACGAGAAGCTCATCCATGGCCTCCAGTCCCTCGCCGAGGAGGATCCCACCTTCGTCGTGAACTTCGACGAGGAGACCGAGGAGACGATCATCTCCGGCATGGGCGAACTCCACCTCGAGATCATCGTGGACCGCCTCAAGCGCGAATTCGGCGTCGAAGCCGCCGTCGGCCGCCCCGAAGTGGCCTACCGCGAAACGCCCACCGAGGCGAAGCAGGGCGACTACAAGCACGCCAAGCAGTCCGGCGGCCGCGGCCAGTACGGCCACGTCTACCTCAAGATCGAACCCCAGGAGCCGGGCAAGGGCTTCGCCTTCGTCAACGGCCTCAAGGGCGGTTCGATCCCGGGCGAGTACGTGCCGGCCGTCGAGAAGGGCGTCATCGCCGCGATGCTCCGCGGCCCCTACGCCGGCTATCCGGTGGTGGACATCCAGGTCACCCTCTACGACGGCACCTACCACGAGGTCGACTCCTCGGAATTCGCGTTCCAGGAAGCGGCGCGCCAGTGCTTCAAGAAGCTCGTGCTCGCCGGCAATCCCCAATTGCTCGAGCCCGTGATGTCCGTCGAGGTCACCGCGCCCGAGGACTACCTCGGCGCCGTCACCGGTTCGATCTGCCAGCGCCGCGGGCGCATCGAGCAGATGAACGAGAAGGCCGGCATGAAGATCGTCACCGCCATGGTGCCGCTGAGCGAGATGTTCGGCTATTCCAACACGGTTCGCACGCTGACCCAGGGCCGCGGCTCGTTCACGATGCACTTCGAGCGCTACGAGGCGGTGCCGTTCATCGTCACCGAGCAGATCCTCGAGCGCCGCCGCGCCGCGAACAAGATCCGCTAGGAACAAGGGACTAGCGGCTAGCGGCTAGCGGCTAGGTACTAGGTACTTAGGTACTAGCGGCTAGCGACTAGCGACTAGCGACTCAAGGGGGTTGTCAATGGTCTTGCCTTACGCGCTATCCGCCATCGCCGCCTACCTCGTGGGCTCGATCCCGTTCGGCTACCTCGCCGGGTTGTCGAGGGGCGTCGACATCCGCACCGTCGGCAGCGGCAACATCGGCGCCACGAACGTCTTCCGGACGCTCGGCCGCAAGCTCGGCGTCGCCACGTTCGTCCTCGACCTGATGAAGGGGCTCGTGGCCGTCGGCGTGATCCCGGCGGGCGTGTGGATGGCGATGGGCGCCGAGGGCGCGGCGCCGCTCGGGGCCGAGATGGTCGCGGCGGTCGCCGTGCTCCTGGGCCATGCCTTCCCGCTCTTCCTGGACTTCAAGGGCGGCAAAGGCGTCGCGACCGGCGCCGGGATCGCGATCGGCGTCGCCCCGCATGCGGCGCTCCTCGGCCTCGTCCTCTGGGTCGTGGTCTTCGCCGCCACCCGCTACGTCTCCGTCGCCTCGATCGCCGCGGCCCTGGCCGTGGGCGGAGGCGTGTGGATGCTCGACAACGCGCGCGAACCGCGCCACCTCGTGCCGGCCGTCATCGCCCTGATGGCGCTGCTCATCGTCGTCAAGCACAAGTCCAACATCGCGCGGCTCCTCCGCGGCACCGAGAACCGCTTCAGCTTCACGAAGCGAAAGCCGTCCGCAGACGGCGCCGCTCCAGCGAAATGAGGAACGCATGAAGATCTGCATCGTCGGCGACGGCGGCTGGGGCACCGCCCTGGCCATGCTCCTGCTCGAAAACGGCCACGAGGTCGTCGTCTGGGGCCCCTTCGAGGACTATCTGGCCGAGATCCGCGCCACGGGCGAGAACGTCCGCTACCTGCCCGGCGTCAAGCTGCCGCGCGGGCTGACCTGGACGAGCGATCCCGCGGCGGCCGCCGTCGGCGCCGGCCTCGTCGTGCTGGCGACGCCATCGCACTTCTACCGCGGCGTCTGCGCGCGCTTCGCCGGACTCGTCCCCGCGGACGCGGATGTCGTGAGCGTGGCCAAGGGCTTCTGCGAGGAGACGCGCGGACGCCTGACCGCCACCGCCGCCGAGGCGCTCGGCGTGCTCGGCGTCGCGGCGCTGTCCGGACCCTCCCACGCCGAGGAAGTCGCGCGCGGCGTGCCTACGGCCGTCGTCATCGCCTCGGAGGACCTCGAGCAGGCGAAGCGCCTGCAGAACGTCTTCTCGGGCCCCCGCTTCCGCGTCTACACGTCGACCGACCCCGTCGGGGTCGAACTGGGCGGCGCCGTCAAGAACGTCCTCGCGCTGGCCGTGGGGATGAGCGACGGCCTGGGCTTCGGCGACAACTCGCGCGCGGCGCTGATCACGCGCGGTCTCGCGGAGATGGCGCGGCTCGGCGCCGCGCTCGGCGGCCAGCCGGAGACGTTCGCGGGGCTCAGCGGCATCGGCGACCTGGTCGTGACCTGCACGAGCCGCCACAGCCGCAACCGCGGCGTCGGCGAGCGCCTGGGGCGAGGCGAATCCCTCGCCGCCATCCAGGCCGGGATGAAGCAGGTGGCCGAAGGCGTGTGGAACTGCGCCATCGTGGTGGAGCTGGCCCGCGTCCAGGGCATTGAAATGCCGATCTGCGAGACGGTCAAGGCCGTGCTCGAGGCTCGCATGGCGGCTCGCGACGCCGTCGCGATGCTCATGGGCCGCGACACGAAGCACGAAGCCTACGGCGCCTAGCCTGCGGGCAGTGGACTGCCCGCAGGAAGAGAAATTTGAAATTTGAAATTGGGCCTCTGGGAAAGCTTTGTCGCGAGCTTTGACGATGCTTGAAACCTGGCCTCTGGGAGCGCGGGGCTCCGCACCCGCCGTGTAGAAAGATGCGAGTGCGGAGCCTCGCGATCCCAGCGCTCCGCACACCGCCGTGCTCGTCATCGGTCGGCGGGGCGGGGAGCGCAGACAGAATCCCGTTTTGAGGTCATTGCGGGTATCCGCTGGGCAAAGGTAGGGCGACGCCGTCCCGGCGAGCGGCACTCGACCGCGCCCCGGGAAGATGCGGCAGCGCGCGGACCTCGCCTCCCCGGAGGACGGCCCAAGCCCAACGACGGTTCACCCAAGAGCCAGTACTGATCCGAATCAGTACAGCAGCGCCTTCCTGCGCGTGGCGAGGAAGGCGCGGTTGTCGTACACGACGGGCTCCCAGACGAGGAGCGCCTCGCGCACCACCGGCGAGCCGTACAGT
>JAAZAI010000425.1 GCA_012514445.1 Lentisphaerota bacterium | reverse complement strand
GCTGTTCGCACTGGCGTCCCCCGCGCTGCTGCTGGTCGCGCTGCTCATCCGCCTGGACGGGCAGGGCCCCGCGCTGTTCATCCAGAAGCGCTTCGGCCGCGAGGGCCGGATGTTCCGGATGTACAAGTTCCGCACAATGTGCCGCGACGCCGAATCCCGACTGCAGGAGCTGCGGCGCTTCAACGAGGCGGACGGCGCGCTCTTCAAGATGAAATGCGATCCTCGGGTGACGCCCCTCGGCCGCTTCCTGCGCAAGACGAGCATCGACGAGATGCCGCAGCTCATCAACATCCTGCGCGGTGAGATGCGTCTTGTGGGTCCCCGCCCCCTGCCGGTCTCCGACCTCGAGGGCTACCGCAATTCCTGGCACTTCATGCGCCAGCTCTGCTCCCCGGGCATCACCTGCATCTGGCAGGTCACCGGCCGCAGCGGCATCGGGTTCGAAGACATGTGCCTGCTCGACGTCTGGTACCTGCTCAACCGGGACTGGATTCTCGACGTGCGCATCCTCTTCCGCACCGCCTGGGTTGTCATTTTCGGCCACGGCGCCTACTAGCCGCGCCACAAGGAGACATCATGCTCGACGACGTCAGAGTCACCACGCTCGACAACGGCTGCCGCATCGCCACCTCCCGCATTCAGGACACCGAAAGCGTCGCCATCGGCTTCTTCGCCCGGGTCGGCTCGCGCTGCGAATCCCCGGCGGAGTCCGGACACAGCCACTTCCTCGAGCACATGCTCTTCAAGGGCTCGGCGAAGCGCTCGGCGCGCGCGATCTCGCAGGACATCGAGAGCCGCGGCGGCAACACCAACGCCTACACCAACTACGAGGGCACCGTCTACTACGCGGTCGCCCCCTACGACGCCGAGTCGCTCGCCCTCGACGTGCTGGGCGACATGTACGCCGCGCCGCGCCTGCTCCCGGCGGACGTCGACAAGGAGCGGGGCGTCATCCTCGAAGAGCTCAACATGTACTTCGACCAGCCGGACGAGCGCGCCTCGGATCTGCTGCGCGAAGGCCTCTGGTCGCGCCATCCGCTGGGACGGCTGATTCTCGGCAGCGCCGCCTCGCTGAAGGCCACGACGGCCGAGTCGCTGCGAAGTTACCACGCCGCCCACTACAACGCCGCCGGCACCGTCATCGCCGCCGCCGGGAAGGTCGAGCACGACCGCTTCGTCGAGAAGGCGTCCCGCTACGCCCAGCGCCTCCCCGCGGTGAAGCCCGCCCGCTTCAAGGCCGCGACGGGCGCCTCGCCGCGCCAGCCGCTGCTCGTCGACCAGCGCGAGACCGAGCAGGTCAACGCGGCCGTGGGCTTTCGCATCTGCGGGCGCGACGACCCGCGCCGACAGGCCTTGGGGCTGCTCAACATCATCCTCGGCGGCAACATGAGTTCGCGGCTTTTCCAGACGATGCGCGAGCGGCACGGCTTCGCCTATTCGGTCTTTTCGTTCGCCTCGCTCCATCACGAGACTGGGGCGCTGCAAATCGCGGCGGGTCTTGACCGTAAGCGCAGCGTCAAGGCGATGGCCGTCTGTGGCGGCATCCTCGCCAGGCTTGCGTCGACGCCGATGCCGAAGGCCGAGTTCGAGCGAGCTCGCCAGTACGCTCTGGGGAGTCTGCGCATCGGGCTGGAGAGCGCGCGCAGCCACATGTCGTGGGTCGGCAACGGCCTGACTTACAACCGTCTGCAGACCCCCGCCCAGATCATCGCGGAGATCCAGTCCGTGAAGCCGGAAGACGTCCAGGCGGTCGCCGCCGAGTTCTTCCGCCCCGAAAACATGACGCTCGCGCTGGTGATGCCGCGCGAGGGCATGCCCGGCCCGGAGGAGCACCGAGAAGCCTTCGCCGAGGCGCTCGCGGCCCGCTGACGGTACCGGGCGCCACAGGGGGCGCCCAGCCAGGACTCACCGCCGCTGGCGCGGGGGCTCCGCCAGATCCACGAAGACGCGAATCTGCATGCGGGCGGGATCGGCCACGAGAATGCGATCGCGCGAATCGACGGCGATGTCGAGCGTGGACTCGTGGTCGGCGAACGCATCCGGGCCGGCGACGACGCCGAGAAACTGGCCGCGCCGGGTGTAGACCTTGACGCGGCGGAAGCCCTTCTCGGCTGTCACGATCGCGCCGTCGCGGCGACGTGCGATGTGCGCGGGGTTGCAGCATCCGCAGAAATGCTCGATCCCCGATCCCGAGAGATCGTCCCAGGCGTCGATGCGGACGCCGTCGAAGTCGTACGCCT
>JAAZAI010000424.1 GCA_012514445.1 Lentisphaerota bacterium | reverse complement strand
CTCGGCTCGGCCGGCATCGTCGAATCCGGCTGGCGGGAGCTGATGAACGGCCTCGTCTCGGCGCGCGCCTTCGACGACCGCGCCGGCGTCTTCGTCGTGATCGAGGCCCTGCGGCGGCTGAAGGGCCGCAAGCTCAACGTCGCCGTCCACGCCGTGAGCGCCACGCAGGAGGAGGTCGGGCTGCTTGGCGCGACCACGGCGGCGTTCGGGATCGACCCGCACGCGGGTATCGCGGTGGACGTCACCTTCGCGAGTGACGACCCGGGCGGCCAGCCCAAGAAGACCGGCGTCATCAAAGTCGGCGGCGGCCCCGTGCTGGGCGTCGGTCCGACCTACGACCATGCGCTCAACGGCATGATCCGCAAGGCGGCCGAGGCGGCGAAGACGCCGCTGCAGATCCAGCCGCGCTCGCGCGGCAACGGGACGGACGCCTTCGCGATCCGCCACACGCGCGCCGGCGTGCCGGTCGCGCAGGTGAGCATTCCGCTTCGCTACATGCATTCGGCGGTCGAAGTCGTCTCGCTCGCCGATCTCGACCAGTGCGCGCAACTCATCGCGGACACCGTCGCCGCCATCCCCGCCAAGCCCCAGTTCGGCGCCCGGCTGTAGCCTCAGATTTCCAGAAGTCCCTAAGCTTGTCGAAGGGCCGCGACGGTACTGCTCATGCGGCGCAAGTGATGGGGTACCAACCCGGCTACGACGGGTTGCCCGCAGGCGGCAAGGCATTGCCGCCTCCCTCAGACGCCCTCCTTGGCCAACCGCCCCTCGCCTTACGATCCCGGATGCATCGGCTTGGACCCGCGCGCGCAGTGCGGACACTGCGCGGGCTCCCAGGTCACGGGCGACATCTGAAGCAGCGAAAAGTGGGGAATGCCGCCGAAGTCCGCGGTCCCCGCGCTGCGGTCCACGAGCGTCGCGATCGCGAGGACGCGCCCGCCGTGCTGCTTGACGATGTCGACTGTCTCCTGGACGCGGCCGCCGCGCGTGACGACGTCCTCCGCCACGATCACGGGCTCGCCGGGGAGGATGCTGAAGCGGCGCAGAACGAGCTTGCCGTCCTGCTTCTCGGCGAAGATGCACTTCTTGTCGAGGGCGCGCGCGACCTCGTGGCCGACCAGGATGCCGCCGAGCGCCGGCGAGATGACCGTCACAGCTTCGTTCGCCAGCGCCGCGGGAATGATCTTCGCCAGGGCGGAACAGAGCTTCTCGGCCTGCCGGGGAAAGCGCAGCAGATTCGCGCACTGGAAGAAGTCGGCGCTGTGGAGTCCCGACCTCAGTTCGAAATGGCCATGGAGCAGCGCTCCGGTGTTGGTGAGAATCTCGAGAACGTCCTGTTGTGTCATAGTGCCCTGTCCTGATGAAGTGTCCAAGCCGTGATTGAAGTCAACCCATGGCCACGTGCGTACGTGGCGCCAATGCGGTGGCATTATAGTCTGCGGAGCCGCCCGGTGGCAACTCAATTTAATAGGCGACCCGGGCGACGGGACGACGGGACGACAGGGACTTCCGCTTCGCGCCCCGCACCAGTCGAACAGTCGACGCCAGTCGACACACGTCGAGAAGGCGACAGGGCGACGGGACGACATGCCAACAGGAGCTTCCGCTTCGCATCCTGCACCCGTCGAACAGTCGATGCCGGTCGACACCCGTCGCCTCAAGGTGATTAGTCCGCGCCCTCGAAGACCTCGACATCGAGGTCGATGTCGAGCGGGACGTAGAGCGGCAGACGCTT
>JAAZAI010000423.1 GCA_012514445.1 Lentisphaerota bacterium | reverse complement strand
GTCGCCGAAGCGGTTCCGGAAGTCGTTGCCGAGGTGCCAGATGTCGCTGAGGTGGTCGCCGAGCCGATTGCGGAAGTCGTTGCCGAAGCGCCTGCGGTCGCCGAGCCCGTGGCCGAAGTGGTCGCCGAGCCGATCGCGGAAGTCGCAGCCGAAGCGCCTGCGGTCGCCGAGCCTGTGGTCGAAGTGGTCGCCGAGCCGCTCGTGGAAGTCGTTGCCGAAGCGCCTGCGGTCGTCGAGCCCGTTCTTGAGCCGGTTGCCGAGCCTGTTGTGGAAGTGGTTGCGGAGCCTGCAGTCGAGGCCGTAGCCGAACCCGTTGTCGAAGCCGTTCCCGAGGCGGTTGTGGAAGCCGCAGCCGAACCCGCGGTCGAAGTCGCCCCCGAGGCGGTTGTGGAAGCCGCGGCCGAGCCCGCGGTCGAAGCCGTTCCCGAGGCGGTTGTGGAAGCCGGAGCCGTCTCCGACGACGCCATTGGCAAGACCGTTTCCGAGCTTGCCACCCTTGAGAAGGCACGCCGGATGTTGTTCGAAAATCACGGCCGCGATTGCCTGGAGCAGGGAATTGTCGCCTTCCAAGTTGGAAATTGGACGAAGGCGGCAGAAAAGTTCAAGGAGGCCATCAAGTTCCTTCCGGAGCGGGACGCCACGTTGCAGACGCGGCGCGAGGCCGAACGCCAGCTCGCCGAGACCTATTACAGGATGGCCCTCGAGCAGAAGTCCAACAACAATCTCGACGATGCGGAGAAGTCCGCCAACGAGTCGAAGCGGATGGGCCATCCCAAGGCCGAGAAACTCCTGGTCGATATCAAGGACACCAAGGAGAATCCTCCTCCCATCCCCCCTCCTCCGCGCGAGAAGCGCTGGATTCAGCCCGAGTACAAGAAGGACCGCGCCGACATCTCCAACCGCATGAAGATCGCCCGCGAGTTCTATGGCACCGGCGAGTACGCCAAGTGCCGCGAGACGGTCGAGCTGATCCTCAAGGACCATCCCTGGGAGAAGGACGCCGTCGACATGCTCCGCAAGGTGAGCATCGCCGAGCACAAATATGTCGACAACGAGCGCATCACCTCCCGTGAACAGATGATCAAGGACGTCACCGAGGCTTGGAGCCCACGCACCTACGGACGCGACTACTCCGTCAGCGAAGTGAAGGTCGATCCGCGCGGAAACGGCGAGCCGCTCGTCACGACCGACGAGATGAAGATCATCGAGAAGATGAAGAGCATCACGATTCCCGAGATCGACTTCTGCCAGGCCAACATCACCGACATCGTGAACTTCCTCACGGAGGCCTCCCGCGAATTCGACAAGCAGGAGCTTCCTCCCGAGCAGCGCGGCGTCAACATCGTCCTCAAGCTCGACAACGCCGCGGCTGCCGCGCCGGTCGAGACGGCGCCTGTCGACGACTGGGGCGCCGCGAATTTGGCGGCACCCGCGGCCACCGGCGGCGTCCCCCTGATCACGATCAACACCCGCTACGTGACGCTTCTCGGCGCGCTTGACATGATCATGGAGCTGGCGAACCTCAAATACCGCGTTCGCGACAACGTCGTGCTCATCATGCCCGAGAACGCCCCCGAGGGCAAGCTCATCCACCGCATGTACAACGTGCTCCCCTCGCTTGTCGAGCGCCGGACGATGCTGCCGGGCGCGAATGAAGGCGGCGGCCTCGATGCCTTCGGCGCGCTCGCTGGGGGGACGACAACGACGACGAATCCCGACTGGAAGGAATTCTTCGGCGAACTCGGCGTCGATTGGCCGCAGGGCTCCACCTGCCAGCACATGCCCCAGATCGGCAAGCTC
>JAAZAI010000422.1 GCA_012514445.1 Lentisphaerota bacterium | reverse complement strand
TGTCGAGGACGCGGCTGCCCGAGCTCGTGATGACGCGGTAGCCGAGGACCGCTCCGGAGGCGCCGAGGGTGATTTCGATCTCGACGGGGCGTCCGGTGAGGTGTTCGGCCGAGGGGACGATCCAGGCCTTGTAGAGCGCGTTCTTGATGGCGAGCATGCTGATCTCGTCCTCGCCTGGCACAGAGGTGTGGTCGGAGGGCTTCGCACCGAGGTCGAGGAGCCTTTGGATTTCCGCCGGGGTGAGCTTGGGGCCGGTGATCTTGACGGGCTTGAAGTCCTTGGGGAGGTTCTTGATGATCTCCTTGGGCTTGTCCTTCGGTTTCTTCTCGATGATCTTGTTGCTCTTTTCGAACTTGGGCTTCTCTTTGGGCTTCTCTTTAGGCTTCTCCTTAGGCTTCTCCTTGGGCTTCTCGACCGGCTTCTCCTTGGGTTTTTCGATTTCCTTCGGCTTTTCCGGCTCGGGTTCGCGGATGGCCTCGGGGTCGTCCGGGGGATCGGGCTTCTTGTCCTCGTCCTTGTCCTCGTCCGGCTCGCTGGGCACGAATTCCTCGGGGATGGCGACGGTGAATTCGAGGGGCGCGGGCGGAAGCTTCTTCTGGCGGCGGATGCACTGGCAGCCGTTGAAGACGCTGGCGACGGCGAGGGAGAGCAGAATCGCGGCGTGGACGACCACCGAGATGAGGTAGCTTCTCGTGTAGGGGGATTCCGATTTGCCGCGGTCGTCCGGCATGGTCTACTTCTCCTTGGGGGAGGTGGCGAGGGCCATGCGGCCGATGCCGAGGTCGGTGGCGAGCTGGGCGACGTCCACGATCGTGCCGTAGCTGACCTGCTTGTCGCCGCGGATGATGAGCTGGAGCTTGTCGTTGGCCCCGAGCATGGCGCGGAGCCTGCCGTTGAGGTCGTCGAGGGTGACGATCGTCTGGCCGAGGTAGATGCGGCCCTGGGAGTCGACGGTGACGACGGCGGGCTTGTCGTTGGTCTCGAGGGGCTTCGACTTGCCCTTGGGCAGGGCGACGGGGAGGCCCTGCTCGATGAGGGGGAAGGTGATGATGAACGTGATGAGCAGGAGGAAGGTGAGATCCATCATCGAGGTGAGGTTCATCTCCGCCCGCGGCCGGGAGTACTGGATGACGCGGCGTCTGCGCATGGCTAGGCCGCGCCTCCGTCGTGGCGCACGTGGTGGCGCGCGATGTCCGCCACGAGCTGGTCGGTGAAGTTGCGCACCTTGACGCTGGTGGAGCGGACGCGGTCGGAGAGGTAGTTGAAGCCCCAGACGGCGGGGATGGCGATGAGCAGGCCCATGACGGTGGTGAGCAGCGCGCCGGAGATGCCGGGGGCGACGCTGGTGATCATCATCGTCGAGCCGGAGCTCGCCATGGCCATGAAGGACTCCATGACGCCCCAGACGGTGCCGAAGAGGCCGAGGGAGGGGGCGGTGGAGGTGCAGGCGGCGAGGGAGGACATCTTGTCCTCGATGACGATGAGCTGCTCCTCGAGCTCGCTTTCGGCGCAGGAGCGGATGGCGTCGATCTCGGATTCGGTGAGGGCGACGGGCGCGAGCCCGGCGGACCAGCCGGCGACGTCGGCCTCGAGGACGCCGCGCTTGCGCAGGAGGCTGAGCATCTCCTTGATGGCGGCGGCGTAGACGTCGGCCATGGGGATGCCGGGGGCGAAGCGCCCCTGCACTTCGAGGTAGAGCTGGGCGGGGTGGGGCTTCGTCCGGAGTTGGCGCAGGAGCTTCTGGTTCTTGCGGTCGATGATCTTCAGGGCGCCGCCTTTGCCGAACATGTTGGCCAGCGTGTAGACCGAGAGGATGAACAGGACGACGACGACGAACTTGTTGAAGCCGCTGGAGGTCCGGTAGGCGTCGAAGACGATGTTGGCGAGGAGGAATGAGGTGTTCAAAGGTTCTCCCGGTAGAATTCGTCGATGCGCGTGGCGCAGTCGAAGGTGGAGGCGATGAGGGCGGCGCGCATCCACATGCCGTTGCGCATCTGGCGCCAGTACATGGCGCGCGGGTCGCGATCGACCTCGGTGGCGATCTCGTCGCGGCGGGGCAGCGGGTGCATGAGGATGGCGTCGGGCTTGCAGAGGCGCATCTCCTCGGCGCCGATCTTGAAAGCGGAGGTGTCGATGCAGGCGCTCTCGCCCTGCTTGGAGTCCCATTCGTCCTGGATGCGCGTCATGTAGATGGC
>JAAZAI010000421.1 GCA_012514445.1 Lentisphaerota bacterium | reverse complement strand
TGACGGCGTCGGCGAGGCGCAGCGCGAGCACGCCTTCGCATCCTACGCCGAAGCGCCGGGCCGCGAGCCGCGCCACCAGCGCCGCGTCCTGGTCGGGGAAGGCGCCGGCGCGGTCGTCCAGAATCAGAAAGTCATTGCCCGCGCCGTGCATTTTCGTGAATTTGATCTTCATGTCGACCTCCGACCCTCTCGCGGGGGCCTAGCGCCCCCGATCCGCCACGGACTCCCGGACGGATGCCGCCGATTCTAGCACGCCGCGCCCGCGCCGGTCAACGGCCGGCGCGAGAGCCTGCGGGCAAGGGACTGCCCGCAGGAAGAGTGTAAAAGCTTCGCGAGCAGGCTCCCGACAGGATTTCCCTCTTCTTGCTGGCAGGCTCTGCCAGCAAGCTCTCGCGGGAGGGCCCGCTTCGCACAAGCCTGGTGCACAGCCCGTCCGACAGGTTTTACTCTCTTCTTGCTGGCAGTCCCCTGCCAGCAAGCTCTCCCCAGCAAGCGGGTCTAGCCTCTCGCGACTCGTTTTGCTATAGTAGGCGCCCATGTCCGACGATACCGTCCAGAAGAGATCCAAATCGGTTGCTCCGCCGCGCTTCTCGTTGCTCGACGTGCATCTCTCCGGCGTGCGCCTCGCGCAGGCGGTCGAGGCGATCCTCGGCTACGCGGCGGACGGCGCCCGCCACTACGTCTGCATCTTCGCGGCCGATTCCCTGCTCAAATGCCGCGACACGCCGCATCTGGCCGCCGTCGCCAACGCCGCAGACATGACGCTCTGCGACGGCATGCCCCTCGTGTTCGTCGGCCGCAAGTTCGCCAAGCTGGACATGGATCGCTGCTACGGGCCGGACGTCATGCTCCGCACGATCGAGGCTGGCTGCGCACGCGGGCTCCGGCACTTCTTCTACGGCGGCTGCGACGAGGCGACCGTCCTGCGCCTCGAGGCCAACCTCCGCGCGAAGTTCCCGTCCATTCGGATCGCCGGCCACCATGTGCCGCCCTTCCGGGACTTGACCGACTCGGAGCGCGACGCCGTGGTGGCGGCGATCGACGCTTCCGGCGCCGACATCGTCTGGGTCGGAATCGGCACGCCGCGCCAGGACTACTGGGTGAGCGCCTATCGCCCCCTGCTCAAGGCGCCGGTGCTCGTCGCCGTCGGCGCGGCGTTCAACTTCCACGCCGGGACGGTGCCCCAGGCGCCCCGGTGGATGATGCGCTGCGGGCTCGAATGGCTCTTCCGCCTGATCGCCGAGCCGCGGCGCCTCTGGCGGCGCTACCTCGTCGGGAACCCGCGCTTCGTGCTGCTGGTGCTCCGGCAGTGGATCACGCGCCGCCCCGCGCCCCTGGGGGAGGTGCTGCGCCGTCCCGTCGGCGCGCAGAAGGAGACGTGATGGAACTGGTGAAATTGTCCAGCGTGACGAAATCGTTCGGCGCGGTCCGCGCCGTCGACGCCCTCGACCTCTCCCTCGGGCAGGGCGAGATCCTCGGCTTCCTCGGCACCAACGGCGCCGGAAAGACCACGACGATCAAGATGCTGCTGGGGCTGATCGCCCCGGACGCGGGCGGCGTCGCCGTGTTCGGCGCCGACCCCCGGCGCGCGTCGACGCGTCGGCGGATCGGCTTCATGCCCGAGACGGCGCACTACTACCCGTTTTTGACGGCGCGCGAGCTGCTGCGCTTCTATGGCGGCCTCTGCGGCATGGACGCCGCCGGCATCGCCTCGCGCGCCGGCGAACTGCTGGAGAAGGTCGGTCTCGCCGAGGCCGGCGGCCGCCAGCTCAAGACGTATTCGAAGGGCATGCTCCAGCGCGCGGGCATCGCCCAGGCGCTGCTGCACGATCCGGACCTGCTCATCCTCGACGAACCCTTCACCGGCCTCGATCCGCTCGCCCGCATTCAGTTCCGCGACCTGCTGCTGGAGCTGCGCGCCGCGGGCAAGACGGTCTTCTTTTCCTCCCACGAACTCTCGGAGGCGGAGCTGATCTGCGACCGCGTGGCGATCCTCAAGGCCGGCCGCTGCGTCTACGAGGGCTCCGTGAGGCAGATCGCCGGCGACGGCGGCGGGAATCTCGAGCGGATCTTCCTGGACGTGCTCGGGCGTCCGGACGCGGCCCGAAAGGAGGTGCGGTCATGATCCGGCGTCAACTCGCCGCGCTGGTGCGGCTCTCGCTCGTCGACCTCTACCGTCGCAAAGACCTCGCCGTCCTGCTCATCCTCGCGTTCGCCGTCATGGCGCCGCTGGCGATGATCAAGCCGTTCGGCGTCGAAAGCGCAAGCCGGTATCTCAACGAGGTGGCGATGGCGATGATCTGGCTGTTCTCGCTGATCATCGCCCTGGGCGTCTCGGCCCGGCTCTTCCCCGCCGAATTCGAGGCGCGGACGATCTATCCGCTGCTGGCCAAGCCCGTGGGCCGCGGGACGCTGCTGCTGGGCAAGTATCTGGGCGCGCTGGCCGCCGCGTTCTCGGCGCTGGCCTTGTTCTACGCGCTCTACGGCCTGATGACGGGTCTGCGCCAGGGCGCCTGGTTCCCGCCGATGCTCCTGCAGGCGTTCGCGATCCACGCGGGGCTGCCGACGATGGTCGTCGCGATCGGGCTGCTGGGGTCGCTGCTGATGACGCCGGGAGCGAACCTGACGCTCTCCGGGATCATCTTGGCGGCGATGTTCCTCTTCGGCCGCCGTCTGCCGGATCTGGCCGCCGCGCAGCCCGCGCCGCTCAAGGCGGTCGTGCTGCTCATGCACGCCATCGGCCCGCACGCCGAGTTCTTCGACATGCGCCAGCGCCTCGTGCATGACTGGCCGATGCTCCCGTGGAGCGTCTGCGCGCTGGTCTGGGCGTATGCGCTCGCCTATGCCGCCGCCTGCCTGCTGCTGGCCGCCGCGGCGCTGCGGCGCCGGAAGCTGTGAGGTGCGCATGAAGAAGGTCTGGACGAAGGAGCCGCTGTTCGGAGCCGCCGCGCTGGCCGCGGCGGCGGCGCTCGCCGCCGCGGTCTCGACTCTGCCACCGGAGCGCGCCGCGCAGGTCGGGGGCGTCGACCTGCTCTCCGTGCTCTTCGCCGACGCGCGCGCGATCGCCGGCGTGGCGCTGGTGCGGAAGGCGGACCGCTACTTCCACGGCGGCGTCGACATCGACTACTGCGCCGATTCCCCGCACGCGGCGGAACGCGGCGACCACGACCCCGAGCACGATCCTGGCGCGGCGGCGTCCGCCGACCCGGCGCCGCGCGCGGCGGGCGATCCCTGGTCGTGGATCAACGCGCGCGTCCACGTGCAGGAGCACCACCATCTCTCCGGCGCCGAGGCGGACGAGATGATCCCGTGGATCTGGGCGGCCTGCCGGGCCGATCCGCGCAACGTCGAGGCCTGGGAGATCGGCTGGTACGCGCTGGCCAAGATCCGGAGGCTCCCGGAGCAGGGCCTGGCGGTGCTCGAGGCGGGCATCCGGGAAAATCCCGGGAGCGCGCAGCTCGAATTCACGCGCGGCCAGAGCCTGCTGTCGGACTTCAAGGACGGCCCGGCGTCCGAGGCGGCCTTTCAGCTTGCGCGCGCGAAGGCGCTCGCCCCGGTCGGCGGCGCGCCGGAGAAGCTGGGGGAGGACGAGGCGTTTCTGCTGACGCATGTTCTCGACTACCTCGCCTTTTTTGCCGAGAAGCGCGGCGACGTGGCGGCGGTCCGCCGGTACTACGAGGAAGCCGTCGCCGCCGATCCGAATTCCGTCTCCACCCGCGACCTGCTCCGCCGCCTCGAAGCCGCGGATCGCTAGCCATGAACCTCCCGCTTCACATCACCAGCGGCGACTGCGCCGGCGAGAGCCTGGCGCAGGCCGGCCTTCCCGGCGACATTCTCGTCTGGCACGACGTCCTCTACGACGGCCTCCGCAAACCCGGCTGGCCGGACGCCGCCACCCTCGAAGCGCGCGCGGCCATGCTCGAAGCCACCACAGGCGGCGGACTCGTCCGGGCGCGAATCCTCAACGGACTCCGGCGGCAATACCAAGGTCTGGCGGAGACCGCGCCCGCGAGGCCCATCGTCCTGTGGTTCGACGCCTGCCTCTTCGATATGGCCATGTTGGCGCACATTCTTGCCTGCCTGCGCGTCGAACGCGCCCGGGACGTGGCGTTGCTCTGCATCGACGCCTTCCCCGGCATCGAACCCTACCACGGGCTCGGCCAACTTCGGCCCGACCAACTCGCCTCGTGCTTCGCCCGTCGCCGGCCCGTCACCGCCGCGCAGTTCGATTTCGCCGTCGATGTTGACCGTGTGTTCGCCGAGCAGGATCTCGATGCGCTGTCGCGGATGTCGCGAATGGCCGCCTCCCCGCTCCCCTGGATGCCCGATGCCGCCGCCCGCTGGATCGCGGAGCAGCCCGACCCCGCCACCGGGCTGGGGCGTCTCGCCACGCTCGCTCTGGACGCGATTCGCTCGGGCTGCGCCACTCCCGCCGCGATCTTCGCGGCAGTCGCCGCGGCAGACCCGCCGCCGCAGTACTGGGGGGACACGCGGCTCTGGTGGAAGATCAACGACCTCGCCGAGCGCATCCCGCCACTCGTTCGAATCGACGGCCCCGCCCCGCGTCTGCCGCAGTGGGAAAGCGCGTACCCGCTCGACGCGTTCCGCATCGTGCCAGTCGCCGCTCCAGAGTGATGCGCGCCTGCATCGAGTCGGTGTCGCCTTGCACGCGGTTGAGCTCCGTCTCTACCGCGCCTGGAAGAGCCCCATGGCCTTCATGCGCTGGAGGCCGTGGTCGACGAGGGGGAGCGGATACGCGGCGGCGCGGGGGTTGCGGCCCTTGGCGTGCGGGAAGTGGATCTCGCGATCCGCGCAGGCCGCCAGCTCCGGCAGCTCGGAGCGGAGGTAGCGTCCGTCGGGGTCGTAGCGCTCGCTCTGGCCGATGGGGTTGAAGATCCGGAAGTACGGCTGCGCATCGCATCCGGTCGAGGCGGACCATTGCCAGCCGCCATTGTTCGCCGCGAAGTCGAAATCGAGCAGATGCCGCGCAAAATACGCTTCGCCCTTGCGCCAGTCCACAAGCAAGTCCTTCACGAGGAACATGGCCACGATCATGCGCAGGCGGTTGTGCATCCACCCCGTGCGGTTGAAATGCCGCATCGCCGCGTCCACGATCGGATATCCCGTGCGCCCTTCGCACCAGGCCGCGAAATGCTCGTCCGTCCCCGGCCAGCGGATCCCCGCCGTCTCCGGCTTGTACGGACGCCCCGCCGCCAGCTCCGGCGTCTGCGAGAGGATCATCTGGTAGAACTCCCGCCAGACGAGTTCCGAGAGCCACGTGTCCGCCCCGCGCGTCGCGAGCGCCAGGCGCACGCATTCGCGGATCGACAGCGTTCCGAAGCGCAGATGCGCGCTCAGGCCGGACGTGCCGTCCGGCTCCTCCGCCGCGGGCGCCGGGCGGTCGCGCGCGGTTTCGTAGTCCGCGACTTTGGGACGGAAGCGCGCGAGCAGTTGCTTCGCGCCGCGCATGCCCGGCGCGATCCACAATTCACGCCGCCGGAAGCCGAGTCGTTCGAGGGGCCAGTCATCGAGCGTCTTGCCGCGCACCGCCTCCGCGCCGCATGCGGCGAGCGCGTCGAGATCGGGATCGCATGCGCGCACCGCGTCCGACGCGGTGCCGGACCCCGCCACGGCGCCGAGCGCCGAAAGCCAGGCGGCGCGGTACGGAGTGAAGACCTTGTAGACGCCGCCGGTTCGGGTCAACACTTCGCGTTCTTCGAAGACCACCTGGTCCTTCAGCGCGGTGAACGCCACGCCGGCGGCCTTGAGCTTCGCCGCCACCGCATCGTCGCGCGCGACGGCCGAGGGCTCGTAGTCCTTGTTCGTCCAGACGGACGTCGCGCCGATGGCCTTCGCGAGCCTCGGAATCTCCTCGACCGGATCGCCGTGCGCGACGATCAGTCGCGCGTCGCGGACGCGCAGCGCCGCGTCCACCTCCGCCAGGCTGTCGTGGATGAACGTCAGCCGGCGGTCGTCGGGGTTGTCCAGCTTGCCGAGGATCGTCGTGTCGAACACGAACGCGACGAACACCTGCGCCCCGGAAGCGCACGCCGCAGCGAGCGCCCGGTGGTCGTGGAGCCGCAGATCGCGGCGGAGCCAGACCATGGCGCGGCTTGCTCCGATTTCGTCCGGCAACTTTTCAACTCCCAGTTTCAAATTTCCAGTTTCGAGTTCCCAGTTTCAAATTTCAAATTTCGAGCTTCGAGTTTCCAGTCCAGTTTCGATTTTCAAATTTCAAATTTCCAGTTTCACCGCCCCGCCCAGTCGCGTATGCCGCGCATCTCGTGGCGGAGTCTCGGGTAGTCGAGCGTCTTGAATTCGCCGTCCTGGTAGAGCACGCGGCCGTCGACGACGGTGAGCCGGTTTTCCATGCCCGTGGCGGCGTAGACGATGTTCGAGACGATGTTGTGGACGGGCTGCAGGTTCGGCTCGGTCAGGTCGAGGGCGATGAAATCCGCCCGCTTGCCGGGTTCGAGCGAGCCGATGTCCGGCTCGTGGAGCGCGGCGGCGCCGCCGCGCGTGGCGAGGTCCAGCGCGGTCTGCGCCGGGAGCTGGAGCGGGTCGCGCCGCTCCACTTTCTGCAGGAGCGAGGCGAGATGCATGTCGCGGAAGAGGTTCTGCGCGTTGTTGGACGCGGGGCCGTCCGTGCCGATGGACACGGAGATGCCGCGCGCGAGCATCTTCGCGATCGGGGCGACGCCGGAGGCCAGCTTCATGTTGGAGGCGGGGTTGTGGACGATCGCGCAGCCGCACGACGCGACGACGTCGAGGTCGGCGTCGTCCGCGTCCACCATGTGGAAGAGCGTCGTGTCGTCCCGCAGGATGCCCAGCGAGCGGCAGTACTCGGGCGGGCGCAGCCCGTGCGCGGCGAGGCACGCCTGGGTTTCGCCGACGGTCTCGGAGAGGTGGAGGCCGAAGCGGAAGCCGAGTTCGTCGGCCAGCGCGCGGCAGCGCCGGAGCAGGCCGGGGTTCGTGGTGTAGACGGCGTGGGGCGCGACGGCGCCGCGGATGCGCGGATGGTCCTTCCACTCGCGGGCGTAGCGGCGGATGCGGTCGAAGTGCGCCGCCTCGTCGGGGGCGGAGAGTCCGGGGTAGAATTGCGTGA